>JBIOZN010000532.1:0-10799 GCA_044871175.1 Acidimicrobiales bacterium
CCCACGGTTGATCGCACCGAGGCCGCGACGACGGCGCGCGTGGCGTCCGCTCGGGACATGTCCTGAAGGCGACGCGGTCGACCAGGCGTCCTCTCCTCAGGTCCAGCGGGCACCCGGCGAGCTTGGCAGACCCGCCCGGCCCCGGTCCCGGACGCAGCCCCGGCTCCGCCGTTCACCACGTACGGCCGGCGACCGGGTCCTACGGGTTGGCCATGTCGGCTCGGCTCGCCGGTACGGGTGTCATCGGTCTCGGGCCGGCCGCCCCGCTGCCGGCGGGACCGGCGCCGCCTCGGCCGTAGGAGTCGGGGGCGCCACGGGCCGGGGGCCGGCAGCCAGCCGCGTGCGCACGTCGGCGAGGAGGCCCGGCCGGGCCTTGTAGGCGGCACGTGTGGCGCCGCTCAACGCCCAGGGTCGCAGTCGGTCGCCCGCCCGGGCGAGCGTGGCGCGGTCGACCCTGGTGATGACCGGCCGGAGGGCGCGGTCGACCCCGACGTACAGGGTCGACGAGGCCAGCGCCTCGGCCACGTCGGTGGCCAGTAGCAGGTCCGTGGCGGCCATCTCGCTGAAGCCGAAGTCGATCAGCCACACCCCGCGGGCGTCGTCGAGGAAGATGTTGGCCAGGCGTAGGTCGCGGTGCGCGATCCGGTGCCGATGCATGCGGGCGATGAGGTCCCAGATGCCGTCGAGGACGTCGTCGGTGACCTGGCTGGGTTCGAGCCGGTCGAGCGATCTGCCGGGGATCGCCTCGTAGGCCAGCACGTATCCATTCGGCTCGGCCGTGGCGAAGGCCAGGAGGGCGGGCGTCCGCACGTCGCACGTGTGCGCGGCCAGGGCCACCAACGCCTCGTGTTCGACGCCCCGACGGAGGGAGGAGAAGGGCCGTTCGTCGCCGAACTGCCGGGGCTGGATACGGCGGTACAACCGGAACAGGAGGTCGGCGCTGCGCTCGTCGGCACCGAGCGCCTTGACGAAGACGGCCCCTCCGTTGGCTGTGCTGCCGAAGTACGGGGTCGATCCGCGCGCATCCACGCCGGCTGGATGCAATGACGCCAACTCGAGGCCGACGCGGGCGAGGCCGTCCCCGACGGCGGCCGCCGTGGGTCGCCGCGACGGTGCTCCCAACAGCACCAGCGCGCCCGAGCCGACGAACCACCCTATGACCGCCGCCTGCAGCGAGTCGAACGACAGCGGGGAGAGAACGACCCGGGTGACGACCAGGCCGAGCACCAGAGCCCAGCCGGCCCGACGCCAGCGGCGGCTCAGCCATGGCGCCGCGGCGGTGAGCACGGCGGTGATGACCGCGAGACCGGCGGCCGTAGGGAAGCCCCCGTCGCTCAATGCGCCGGCGTCGACGCCGACGCCGACGGGCGGTGCGCCGGGCTCGATGTCGAAGACGCCGTCCACGAGCCAGAAGAGGAGGCCGGCCAGCAGCCCGGCGACGCTGACCGTGGCAAGCATGCGCCACCGTCCCCGGAGCAACGTCAGGACGAGGCCACCGCCGAGCACCACGACGGCCAGGATGCGTGTGCCGAGCACGATGCTGTCGACGATCCACTGGGGGATGGCATCCAAACCCCGCAGGAGGTCGCCGGCGAACGCGGTCAGCGTCTCACCGAACAGCCCCTCGACGACCAGGAGCGCCAGCAGCACCAGCCCGGCGACGACCAACCGCAAGAGATCGGCCGGCGAACGCTCGATGCGTTCTCTTGCAGCCGCGGTGGCCACGCCACCGATGACGCCGTCGTGCTGGTTCAGGCCAAGGCCTTGGCTTTGGCCTGCTGGAACTCGGCCTCGCTGATGACCCCCTTGGTGCGCAGGTCGGCCAAGCGAGCCAGCTCGTCGGCCGTTCCGTGCCCGTCGGTTGCCGCCACACTCTGGACGTAGTCGCGCAGGGCCGCCTCTTGCGCCTGGGCCCGCTGCATGGCGTGCTCGTGCATCTTGTGGCCGCGTGCGATCAGGTAGACGAACACGCCGAGATACGGCAGCACGATGACGAAGATCGACCACAGCGCCTTGCCCCACCCCGACAGGTCCGGACTGCGGAAGATGTCGCCGAAGACGACGACCAGCAGCCAGATCCAGATGAACCACAGAAAAAACCACAGCATCGACCAGAACACCTGGCCGGTACCGAACTCGGCGAGCATGACTCATACCTCCTGGGTTGTGTGATGACCTTGCCGTTCGCTTCCATCACGGTCGAACCACCGGGCGACGACCTTGCCGACCACGAGCCCGCGGTCGGCACGGCGGCCGAGGTCGTCACTGCCATCGTGCTCCCCCGGGCTGACGGCCGAGGGGCACGCCGCCCGGGTAAGGAGCGTTCAGGCCGGTGAGGAGACCGGGGATCCTCGCGCGCGATTCCGTCGTTACCGGGCGGTCACCGGGCTCGGTCACCTCGGCCTCCTCCATGGTCACTGACCATGAAGCCTCGGTGGGTGGACGCGCCCCACCCGAGCAAGGGTGGAATCCAGCCCGTGCTCATCAACGCCGCCTCGACGCGCTGACGAGATGCGCTCACCCGCCGTGATCCGTCCGCCCCCGAGCCCGGCGCCACCTGTGCAGGACCGTCGGGGACCATGGCGCGCTCGTCCCGCCGCGGCCGCCACAATGGCGGCTGATGGCCGCCGCGCCCGTCGCTGTCGCCTCGCCCGACGACGTCGCCCCCGGCGTCACCTGCGCCGCCGAGGCGTTCGTCGCCGCCGGCCGCGTCGTCCCGGGTCTCACCGTCGCCCCGAGCGGGCGGGCACGGTCGTGGTGGTGGCCCCTGCCGGCGGCCGCCGATCGGGGGCTCCTCGCGTCGCTGCTCGAGGGCAACGAGCCGGCCGACCACGCTCGCGTGGCCGAGCAGCTGAGCCGCGAGGTCGACCGCATCGCGCGCCGGCGCCTGGGCGAGGCCGGGGTGACGCTCGCCGCCCGCCGCAGTGGGCGACCAACTGTTCCCGACGCGTGGCTGCGTTCGCTCACCACCACCGATCCGTGGTTGCCGGCCTCGCTCGACCAGGCCCGGCTCGTCGCCTTGGCCGCCTCCATCGAGGGCTGGGTCCGCTCGGGCGTCGTCGGCCTCAGCCGGGCCCGGCTGTGCGTGCGGATCCACGAACCGGGGGCCGATGAGGACCCGTGGGTGGCCGAAGCGCTGGCCCAGGACGTCGACGAGCCGAGCCTGCTCGTGGGCCTGCCCGATCTCTGGGCGGGCACGTCCCCGTTCGGCGCCGACGCGGTGGAGGAGCTGCTCGGCGCCCTCGGCCGGATGGCCCGCATCGCGCCCGAGCTGGCCGGGCTGCTCGACGCCGCCGTCCCCGATCGGGCCCTGTTGGACAGCCGCGCGGTGGTCGAGCTCTTCACCGAGCACGCGGGCGCCCTCGCCGACGCCGACATCGCCCTTCTGCTGCCGCGCTGGTGGACGAACCGCGGCCGGCTCGGACTGCGCGCCCGCGTCGCCCGTACGGCGACGGCGCACACGCGCCCGTCGGTGGGCGCGGTCACGCCTTCGGGCTTCGGGTTGGAGCAGATCGTCCGCTTCACCTGGGAGGCGGCCCTGGGTGGCCAACGCCTGAGCAAGGCCGACCTCGTGGCGCTGGCCAAGGCGGGCGAGGCCAAACAGTCGCTCGTGCGGCTGCGGGGGATGTGGGTGGAGGTGCGACCCGACGAGATCGCAGCGCTGCTGGGGCAGGCGGGAAAGCGCAGCGCAGCCCGCGCCAGTGACCTGTTGCGCACCGGGCTCGGGCTGGACGGCCTCGACGCGCCGGACGGGGCGGCGGTGGTCGGCGTCGACGCCGACGGGTGGCTCGGCGCGCTGCTCGACGACGCGTTGCACGCTTCGGTCGCGCCCGTACCGACGCCGGCAGGGTTCCACGGGCAGTTGCGCCCCTACCAGGAGAGGGGGGTCGGCTGGCTGGCGTTCCTCGGCCGGCTGGGCCTGGGCGCCTGCCTGGCCGACGACATGGGACTGGGGAAGACGGCGCAGCTCATCGCGTCCGTGCTCACCGATCCCCAGTGCCGGCCCACCTTGGTGGTGTGCCCCACCTCGGTGCTCGGCAACTGGGAGCGCGAGCTCGCCCGCTTCGCACCGTCACTGCGGGTGCTCGTCCATCACGGGCCCGATCGCTTCCGATCGCACGTCGAGCCGTTCGTCGCTCGCGTCGCCGACCACGACGTGGTGGTGACCTCGTACGCGCTGGTCGCCCGGGACGTCGCCGCCTTGGAGCCGGTGCGCTGGGGTCGGGTCGTGCTCGACGAGGCCCAGCAGGTGAAGAACCCCTACACGGCCCAGGCCAAGGCGGTGCACCGCCTCGGGGCCGACCGCCGCGTCGCCCTCACCGGCACGCCCGTGGAGAACCGCCTCACCGAGCTGTGGGCGATCATGCAGGCGGTGAACCCCGGCCTGCTCGGCGGCCTGCGGTCGTTCCGGGAGCGCTTCGCCCGTCCCATCGAACGCGACGAGGATCCGGAGGCCACCGCCGGCCTGCAGCGCCTCGTGGCGCCGTTCGTGCTGCGCCGCCTGAAGACCGACAAGACGATCATCGACGACCTGCCCGACAAGGTCGAGCAGACGGAGCGCTGCCCGCTCACCCGCGAGCAGG
The DNA here is from genome assembly GCA_044871175.1 of Acidimicrobiales bacterium. Taxonomy (GTDB): domain Bacteria; phylum Actinomycetota; class Acidimicrobiia; order Acidimicrobiales; family Ilumatobacteraceae; genus JBIOZN01. The sequence continues at coordinate 4,584 of JBIOZN010000532.1, forward strand.
CCACGCTGTATCAGGCCGTGGTGGACGACCTGCTGGAGCAGGCCGACGCGGCCGACGGGATCGGCCGGCGCGGCATCGTGCTGGCCGGCATCATGAAGCTCAAGCAGGTCTGCAACCACCCGGCTCACTTCCTGAAGGACGGCACGGCGCTGGCCGGCCGCTCGGGCAAGCTCGGTCGGGCCGAGGAGCTGCTCGAGGAGCTGCTGGCCGCCGGGGACAAGGCGTTGTGCTTCACCCAGTTCGCCGAGTGGGGCGCGGCACTTGCCCCCTACCTCGGTCGGCGCTTCGACGTCGAGGTGGCGTGGCTCCACGGCGGCCTCACCCGGGCCCGGCGCGACGAGCTCGTGGCCCGCTTCCAGGAACCGCACGGGCCGCCCGTGTTCGTCGTGTCGTTGAAGGCCGGTGGCACCGGGCTGAACCTGACGGCGGCGTCGCACGTCCTGCACTTCGACCGCTGGTGGAACCCCGCGGTCGAGGACCAGGCGACCGACCGCGCCTACCGCATCGGTCAACGGCGCAACGTCATTGTCAACAAGCTCGTGTCCACCGGCACGGTCGAGGAGCGCATCGACGAGATGATCACGGCCAAGCGGGCGCTCGCCGAGAAGGTCGTCGGCAGCGGGGAAGGGTGGATCACCGGCCTGTCCACCAGCGAGCTGCGTGACGTCCTCGCCCTGTGCGCCGACGCCGTGGAGGACTGATCGATGGCCCGGCGCTGGGACGAGCCCTGGCCGACCTATCCGGCCTCCGTGCCTCTGCCCACCGTGGACGGCATCGCAACGTCCAAGCAGCGCGGCGACATGGCGGCGACGTGGTGGTCACGCCGCCTCGTCGCGCTGCTCGACTCCTACGGGCTGGGTGCGCGCATGCAGCGGGGCCGCCGCTACGCGCGCCAGGGCCAGCTGGTGAGCTTCGAGGTCCAACCCGGCGTGCTCGTCGCCCGGGTCCAGGGTTCGCGTCGCACTCCGTACGTGGTCAGCGTCGCCGCCCCGCCCCTGGCCGATGTCCAATGGGACGCCATCGCGCAGGGCATGCGTGCTCGCTCGGCCTTCGCCGCCCGCCTGCTGGCGGGTGAGGTGCCCCCTGAGCTCGAGGCCGTGTTCGACGCCGCCGGCGTCCCTCTGCTGCCGTCGCGATGGGCGGACCTGCGGGCCACATGCTCGTGCCCGGACTGGGAGAACCCGTGCAAGCACGTCGCCGCCGCGCTCTACGTGTTCGCCGACCGGCTCGACGACGACCCGTGGCTGCTGCTGGCCTGGCGCGGGCGGGGCCGCGACCAGCTGCTCGGTCACCTGCGGGCGCCGGTGTCGCGAGCGGCGGTGGCGATCGCGCCGTGGTGGCCGCTCGTGCCCGGGGCGACGCTGCCCGGGGAGGAGTCGGTGGACCGGGCCCTTGGCGCGCCGCCGGCCGCGCCCGGCACGGTCCTCCGCCGCTGCGATCCCCTCGACGTCGACGTGCGCGGCGTCCCCCTGACCGACCTTCTCGTCCCCGCCTACGGCGCCCTCATCGACCCCGATGAGCCACCGGTATGACGAGGTGCCTTCGGTGACCCGGGCTCGCACCGCATCTGGCAGGAGATCTTGCTCACCAGCCCTGGTGAGCGACCGGCCGCTTCTGCCAGAACGGCCGGGTCGCCGTGGCAGGCACCCTCACGCGTGGAAGCGGTCGAGGCTCTCGCCCCGCCACTCCACCAGGATGGTGGCGGCGTCATCCTGGAGGTTCCCCTCCTGGTGCTCGAGGATGGCGTGCACCAGCTGGCGCATCGTCTCGGGCGGCGGCGTCCTGGCGGCCGATGCGCGAAAGACGAAGTCGGCCAGGCGATCGTCGCCGAAGAACTGGCCCTGGCGTGAGCGGGCCTCCACCACGCCGTCGGTGAACAGCAGGATCTGATCAGCCGGCTCGAGGGCCTCCTCGGTGACGTCGGCTTTGGTGCCCAGGCCGAAGGGCCGTCCCGCTTTGCCCTCCAGCGCCTTGACCATCCTGCCGCCGCGCAGCAGGAGGGGCCGGGGGTGCCCGGCCACGAACCATCGCAGACACCCGCTGGCCAAGGTGAGCTCGCACAGCACGCCGGTGACGAAGGCCCCCTTGAACTGGCCGGAGATGGCGTCGTCGATCGACGTGACGGTGCTGGCCAGATCGAGGCCGCGGCGCCGGCAGTTGCGGTACACGGCCACCGTCACCGACGCCATCAGGCCGGCCTCCAGATCGTGGCCCATCGCGTCGAAGATGGCGAACCGCGCGGTTTGCGCGTCGACGGCGTAGTCGAAGGTGTCGCCACCGAGCTCGTACACAGGGAAGAGGGCCCCGGTGATGACGAAGTCGCGGGTCGCGAAGGTGAGCGGGGGCAACTGCTGGCGAGCCAGCTCGGCGGCGAGGGACATCGGCCGGCGCCGTCGAGTGAGCTCGAAGAGGTCGGTATAAGCGTTCTTGGTCACGACCAGCTCGGCCGCCTCTGCCGCCAGGGCCCGCACCTCGTCGTCGATCTCGTCGCCCGCGCCCGCCGGGAACAGCAGCTCGAGCACACCGAGCCGTTCGGCGCCATCGAGCACCGGAACCCACAGCCTCCGACCGCCCCCCGCCACGGCGACGTGTTCGACCTCGATCCGTCGGTACGCGCGTCCAGCCACGGTGGCGTCGATCACGAGGGCATCAGGTGAAGGGCGGCTCCGCGGTGGCAGCGGGATGAGGACGCGCTGGTCGTGGTCGGCGAGGTACAGACAGGCCTCGCTCGCACCCAAGGACTGCGCGTGCTCGAAGAACAGGTCGGGCAGGTCGTCGGGGAGCGCGAAGCGGCCCGCGGGGATCAGCCCGGCCGACCGCCTCGCCGCGACCACGGGCTCATCCTTGCACCTGTCCCGGCCCGTGCGGCCCGCGGCCGGACGACGCCGTGCCGTCACCCAAGGCGGTGTGCCGCCCCCGAGTTCGGGGTATCGCGGCCCGTGTGGGGGATGCGGGGGACGAGCGTCTTGTCGGGTCGGGACTGACCTTGAGCGAGCCCGTCGTGGACGACGGCGTGCTCACGCTGAGCGTCGCCGGGGAGCTCGACGTCACCAGCAGCTGGCAGTTGCGGCGGCGTCTGCTCGAGGGCACGAGCGGCTGCCGATCGGCCGTGCTGAATCTGGCCCACGTCACGTTCATCGACAGCGCCGCGGTGGGGCTGTTGGTGGGTCTGGCCGAAGAGCTGCGCCGGCGCTCGGTCGGGCTCGTGCTGCAGGCGCCCAGCCCTCCGGTGCGACGGGTGATGCTGCTGACGGGGCTGGCCGACACCCCGTTCATGCTCGATTGACGCCCTCCACGCCCCGACGAGCGGTCTCTTGTCCCAGCGGCGCCGGCGGGCCGAGGGGCGCGGCGGCGCGCTACCGTCGCTCTCATGGGGGAACGTGAGCTGAAGGCTCTGGTCGACGACGGCAGCTTCTTCGAGGGGCCGCGCTGGCACGACGGCCGCTGGTACGTGTCCGACTTCTACCGCCACACCGTCTTCGCCATCGCGCCCGACGGCCGCCAGGAGGCGGTGCTGGAGGTCGCCGGGCAGCCGTCGGGCCTGGGGTGGATGCCGGACGGGTCGATGCTGGTCGTGTCGATGAAGGACAACCGGCTGCTGCGCCAGTCGCCCGACGGTGGCGTCGACCTCCACGCCGACCTGCGCGAGCACTCGCGGGGCATGAACAACGACATGGTGGTGGACGCCCAGGGGCGGGCGTACGTGGGCAGCTTCGGGTTCGACCTCATGCAGGGCGCCGATCCGCAGCCCAGCTCGGTGGCGCGGGTGGACGCCGACGGGCGCGTATCGCTGGCCGCCGACGACCTGCTGTTCCCGAACGGGTCGGTGATCACGCCGAATGGCGCGACGTTCATCGTCGGGGAGAGCTTCGGGTGCCGGTTCAGCGCTTTCACCATCGGCGCCGACGGCGAGCTCACCGACCGGCGGGTGTGGGCCCAACTGGGCGCCACGCCCGACTTCAAGGGTGGGGCCGGGGAGGTCCTGGCCCAGGTCACGTTCGCCCCCGACGGCTGCGGCCTCGACGCCGAGGGGTGCATCTGGGTGGCCGACGCCGTCGGCGGGCGGGCCGCGCGTGTGGCCGAGGGGGGCGAGATCCGTGACGAGATCCGGCCCCCGGAGGGGATGCACGTGTTCGCCTGCATGCTCGGCGGCGACGACGGGCGCACCTTGCTCCTGTGCTGTGCCCCCAGCTTCGCCGAGCACGAACGGGTCGACGCCCGCGATGCGGTGCTGTTCACCACCACCGTCGACGCCCCCCACGCCGGGTTGCCGTAGAACGGGCGGCGCCGTGCCGCCAACCGCGGCGGTGGGCACCGGCCGAGCGGCCGCCGGGTAGCGTCGCCGCCCATGGAGCTCACGGATCGGGTCGCCGTCGTCACGGGGGGAGCGAGTGGCATCGGTGCGGCCTCCGCCCGTGCCTTCGCCCAGGCCGGCGCCATCGTGGCCGTCCTCGACCGGAACGGGCCCGGCGCACGCCGCGTGGGCGACGAGATCAAGGGCTTCGGGGTCGAGTGCGACGTCGGCGACGAGGCGTCGGTCGACACCGCGCTCGACGCCGTCGAGCGCGAACTGGGCCCCGTCGACATCCTGTTCAACAACGCGGGCGTCGCCACCGGCGGCGACATCCTCGCGGTCGACCCGGCGGTATGGGACGAGCAGTGGAAGATCAACCTGATGGCGCACGTCTACGCCGTCCGCCACGTGCTGCCGAAGATGCTCCAGCGCGGCGACGGCTACCTCGTGCACACGGCGTCGATGGCCGGCATCCTCACGACGCACGGCAACGCCACGTACGCAGTCACCAAGCACGCGGTGGTGGGGCTGGCAGAGTGGCTCTCGATCACGTACCACGACCGCGGCGTTCGCACGTCGCTCCTCGCGCCCCTCGGCGTGCGCACCCCGATGCTGGGCGACGTCAACTCGGCGGCGATGTCCGAGGTGCTCGGACCCATCAAGGAGCCCGAGGAGGTGGCCGGCCTCGTGGTCGACGCCATCCGCCAGGAGCGGTTCCTCATCCTCACCGATCCGGTGGCGCAGACGTGGATCGACCGCCGGGCCGCCGATCTCGAGCGCTGGCTCCGCGGAATGCGGCGCGTGCAGGCGCAACTGGACGCCGGCGCCGGCGCCGGGCCGACCTAGCCGTCCGCCGGCGCCGCCTGCCCTTCGCGACGAGTTGGGGTCGTCCTGCGGCCCCAACTTTCCACAAACGCCGCGCCCGAGCCCATTTCGTGGTCCGATGAGTTGGACACCGGGCGGCCGTTTCGCCATCCTCTGGTGCGGCCGCTCGCCACGCGGTAGTGGTAGCGCATGCCGCTGCGGGTGACGTCCGAGGCTTTCGATGCCGTCCTGTTCGAGATGGAGGGCGTCCTCACCGCCACCGCCCGGTTGCACGCCACCTGCTGGCAACGCACCTTCGATGAGTTCCTGGCGCGCTGGGACGGCGAGCACGGCACCAGCACGCCGCCCTTCTCGGTCGCTGAGGACTACCCCGCCTGGATCGAGGGCCGCTCCCGCGAGGACGGCGCACGTGACTTCCTCCGGTCGCGCGCCATCGACCTGCCCGAGGGCGAGGGTGACGCCGCGCCGGGCGAGCCGTCGGTGCACGGCCTCGGCAACCGCAAGCAGGAGCTGGTGGAGGAGGCCCTGCGCACCGAGGGCGCCGACGCCTTCCCCGGTTCGGTGGCCTGGCTGCGGGAGCTGCGCGGCCAGGGCCTGCGCACGGCGGTGGTGACGGCCAGCCGCAATGGCGGCCACGCCCTGCGGGCCGCCGGGATCGCCGACCTGCTCGACGTCATGGTGGACGGCAACACCATGGACGAGCTGGGCCTGCGGCACAAGCCCGCGCCCGATGCCTTCCTGGAGGCGGCGCGCCGCCTGGAGGTCGAACCCGGGCGGGCGGTCGTGGTGGACGACGTGCCCGCCGGGATGCAGGCGGGCCGGGCCGGCGGTTTCGGGCTGGTGGTGGGGGTGGACCGTGCCGGGCGGCCCGAGCCGCTGCGGGCCGCCGGGGCGCACGCGCTGGTGCAGGACCTGGGCGAGCTGGTGACGTCGGCGGCCGACGTCCTGCACCCGGCCGGCCCGAAGCTGCACCGGCTGCAGGCCGCCACCGAGCGCCTGCTGGCGGCCGAAGGCGACTTTCCCATCGATCCCGATCGCATCGTCGAGCGCCGCTTCAACTCCGATCACGTTCCCCAGCTGGAGACGATCTTCGCTCT
>JBIOZN010000533.1:0-6144 GCA_044871175.1 Acidimicrobiales bacterium
AGTCAGGAATCTGCACCTCTACGGTGCAACCGGCTGCCTCAGGCAGCGATGTGCACCTCGGCACCGGCGGCACCGGCGGCACCGGCGGCACCGGCGGCACCTCGCTACCGGGCGGCGGGCGGCGGGCGGCGGGCGGCGGGCGGCGGGCGGCGGGCGGCGGGCGGCGGGCGGCCCCCGGCCGCGGGCCTCAGCGGAGGCGGTTGACGATCCCCACCATCACCTCACCGGTCTCGGTGGGGTTGAGGCCCACCTCCACGCCGGCGGCGCGCAGGGCGTCCATCTTTCCCTGGGCCGTGCCCTTGCCCCCCGACACGATGGCGCCGGCGTGGCCCATCTTCTTCCCGGCCGGGGCGGTGACGCCGGCGATGTAGGCCGCCACCGGCTTGGTGAACGCGTCGGAGGCGATGAACTCGGCCGCTTCCTCCTCGGCCGAGCCTCCGATCTCACCGATCAGCATCACCGCGCCGGTCTCGGGGTCGGCCTCGAACGCGCCCAGGCAGTCGACGAAGCTCGTCCCCGGCACCGGGTCACCGCCCAGGCCCACGCACGTCGACACGCCGATGCCGTGCGACTTGAGCTCGTACAACGCCTGGTAGGTGAGGGTGCCCGACCGGCTGACGATGCCCACGGCCGGCTCGCCGGCCTGGGGCGCCAGGGCGATCTCGCCGGCGGTGATGCCGATGTTGCACTTTCCCGGGCTGATGATCCCCGGGCAGTTGGGCCCGATGAGGCGGGTGCCGGGGTGCTGGCGGACCAGCGTGTTGTACACCCGAGCCTCGTCCTGGGCCGGGATGCCCTCGGTGATGCACACCACCACCGGGACGCCCGCGGCGGCCGCCTCGAGGATGGCGGCGGCGGCCGCCTTCGGGGGGACGGCGATGAACGAGGCGTCGGCGCCGGTGGCGGCCACCGCGTCCTTCACCGAGTCGAAGATGGGGATCCCCTCGACGTCGGTGCCGCCCTTGCCGGGCGTGACGCCACCCACGACCTTGGTGCCGTAGGCGCGGTTGCGCAGCCCGTGGAACCGGCCCTGGGAGCCCGTGAGCCCCTGGACGATGACCTTGGTGGAGTCGTCGATGAAGATGGCCATGGGGCGCCTCTCTCTGCTCTGTCTGCCGGGCCTAGGCGCCGGCCAGCGCGACGGCCTTGCGGGCGGCGTCGAGCATGGTGGGCTGGCTGATGAGCTGGTCCTCGGGGATGCCGGACTCGGCCAGGATGCGGCGCCCCTCCTCGGCGTTGGTGCCGTCGAGGCGCACCACCATGGGGGCCCGCAGCGGCGTGGCGGCGCGCCGGAGGCCCTCGACGATGCCCCTGGCCACCTCGTCGCCCCGGGTGATGCCGCCGAAGATGTTGGTGAAGATGGCCTTCACGGCCGTGTCGGAGTTGATCACCTCGAGGGCGGCGGCCATCACGTCGGCGTTGGCGCCGCCGCCGATGTCCAAGAAGTTCGCCGCCTTGCCCCCCACCTGGTTGACGACGTCGAGCGTGCTCATGGCCAGGCCGGCGCCGTTGGCGATGATCCCCACCGACCCCGACAGGCCGATGTACTGCAGGCCCTTCTCCTTGGCCAGGCGTTCGCGGTCGTCGAGCTCCTCGGTGGCGGCGTACTCGGCCCACTCGGGGTGGCGGAACGCGGCGTTGCCGTCGAGGCTCACCTTGGCGTCGAGGGCGTGGACGGTGCCGTCGGGCTTCAGGACGAGCGGGTTGATCTCGGCCAGGTCGCAGTCGCCCTCGGTGAAGCAGCGGTAGAGCTTGACGAGGATGTCGGCCGTGCCGTCGACGGCTGCCGGGTTGAGCCCGGCCTGCTCGGCCGCCTGGCGGGCGGTGTCGGCGGCGATGCCGTCGAGAGGATCGACGTGCACCCTGACGATGGCGTCGGGATCCTCGGCGGCCACCTGCTCGATGTCGACGCCGCCCTTGGCCGACAGCATGAGCAGGTGCTTCTTGGCCGAGCGGTCGAGCGTGAAGCTGGCATAGTACTCCTCGGCGATGTCCGAGGCCCGCTCGATCCACACCCGCTTCACCGTGTGGCCCTTGATGTCCATGCCCAGGATCGCCGAGGCGTGGGCCCGCACCTCGTCGGCGTCGGCCGCCAGCTTGATGCCGCCCGCCTTGCCCCGGCCGCCCACGTGGACCTGCGCCTTCACCACCACCGGGTAGCCGACCTGGTCGGCCTGGCTCACCGCCTCGTCGGGCGTCTCGGCGACTCCACCCGGCGACACCGGGATGTCGAAGCGGGCGAACACCTGCTTGCCCTGGTACTCGAGCAGATCCATGACGAACGAACCTTCCGGGTCAGGCGGTCTCTTCGCGGCGGTCGAGGGCGTCCTCGAGCCAGGTGCTGATGGAGGAGAGCGTGGACCCCGGGCCGAACACGGCGGCCACGCCCTCGCTCTTCAGGGTGGCGACATCGGCCTCGGGGATCACCCCGCCGCCGAACACCAACACGTCGTCCAGGCCCCTCCGGCGCAACTCCTCGAGGACGCGAGGGAACAACGTGAGGTGGGCCCCCGACAGGAGCGACAGGCCGACAGCGTCGGCGTCCTCCTGCAGCGTGGTCTCGGCCACCTGCTCGGGGGTCTGGTGCAGGCCCGTGTAGATGACCTCGAAGCCGGCGTCGCGCAGGGCCCGGGTGATGGTCTTGGCCCCGCGATCGTGGCCGTCGAGACCGGGCTTGGCCACGACGACGCGGTAGGGGCGCTTCACGAGGACGGGATACTAAGCGGGTGGCGTCGGGACCCTCCAAGAGCGCAGCTGGGGGGCGGCCGCCCTCGCCCTCACCCTTCCTGCGCACGGTCGGCCCCGTGCTCGCTGGAATCGCCGTCATCGCCGTGCTGGGGGGAGTGCTCTGGGGGATCTCGGCCTGGGTCACCGCTCGCCAGCGCGACGACCCCGAGAACTTCCAGGTCCAGGTGGGCGACGAGGCGTTCGACGCCGGGCGCTACGAGCGCCTCCTCACCCGCATCGAGCGCGACGGGCCGCTGCTGTTCCCCGACCTCCTGGTGGGCGGCGACCTGAACGTCTACGTGAACCACGTGGGCCCCACGCCCCAGGAGGGCTGGGTGGCGTTCGAGGCCAAGGCCCCGGGCGCCGACGTCACCTGCACGTTGCGCTGGGACGGGGCGGCGCGGCAGTTCGCCGATCCCTGCACCGGTGCGCACTACCCGCCCGGCGGCGACGGGCTGCGGGCGTTCCCGACCGAGATCGACGTCGGCGGCCACCTGATCATGCGCCTCAAGCCCCCCGCCCCCTGATCCGGTTGTCGCGCTCGGGGCCAACTGTGGGCCCCGAGGGTGCAAACCCAAGGAACGCCCGGCGGCGGCGGCGGTCAGGCCAGGCTGCGGCCGATGATCTCCTTCATGATCTCGGTGGTGCCGCCGTAGATCGTGGTGACCCGGGCGTCGACGTAGGCCCGGGCGATCGGGTACTCGGTCATGTAGCCGTAGCCGCCGTGCAGCTGCACGCCCCGGTCGACGACCCGGTTCTGCAGTTCCGTGCACCACCACTTGGCCATGGCCGCGTCCTCGGCGGTGAGCTCGCCGGCATTGAGCGCGGTGACGCAGCGATCGATGAACGTCTCGGCGATGGTGATCTCGGTGGCCATCTCGGCCAGCTCGAAGCGGGTGTTCTGGAACGCCTGGATGGGCTGGCCGAAGGCCGTGCGCTCGGCGGTGTAGTCGAGCGTCCACCGCAGGGCCTGGCGGGCCGAGGCCACGCCCGTCATGGCGATCGACAGCCGCTCCTGGGGCAGGTTCGACACCAGCTCCACGAACCCCTGGCCCTCGGCGCCGAGGAGGTTGGTCACCGGGACGGCCACGTCGGTGAAGAACAGCTCGGCCGTGTCCTGGCTGTGGAGGCCGATCTTGTCGAGGTTGCGGCCCCGCTCGAAGCCCTTCATCCCCCGCTCGAGCACGAGCAGGCTGATGCCTCGGTGCTTGTGGCGGGGGTCGGTCTTCACCGCGGTGATCACGAGGTCGGAGTTGATCCCGTTGGTGATGAACGTCTTGGCCCCGTTCACGATGTAGTGGTCGCCGTCGCGCAACGCCGTGGTGGCCATGGAGGCGAGGTCGCTGCCGATGCCGGGCTCGGTCATGGCGATGCCGGTGACCAGGTCGCCCGACGTGATGCCCGGCAGCCATCGTTCCCGCTGCTCGTCGGTGCAGTAGCGCAGGAAGTAGGGCAGGCAGATGTCGTTGTGGAGCGTGAGGCCCAGGCCGGCGCCGCCCATCCCGGCGTAGGCCAGTTCCTCGGCGATGACCAGGTTGAAGCGGAAGTCGTCCACCCCGCCGCCGCCGTAGCGCTCGGGCACGGCCATGCCCAGGAAGCCGTACTGGCCGGCCTTGCGGAACAGGTCGCGGTCGGCCAGTCCGGCCCGCTCCCACGCGTCGTAGTGGGGCACCATCTCTTTGTCGACGAAGCTCCGGAAGCTGGTGCGGAACAGGTCGAACTGCTCTTCGTCGCCGTCGAACACGGTGCGCCTCATGGCCGTGACGGTACCGGCGCCCCTTACAGCTTGTGCAGCGGTGACCAGGCCAGCAGCAGGCGCTTCTCGCCCACCTCGCGGAAGCGCACGACGGCCTCGGTCTTGTCGCCGGCCCCTTCGAGCAGCAGGATCACGCCCTCGCCGAACTTGGCGTGGGTGACGTCGTCGCCTATGCGCAGCCCGATGGCCTCCGCACCCGTGGTGCCCTGGGGCGCCCGGTGGCCGGCGGCCAGGGCGGCGTCGACGATGCGGTCGCGCCCGGCGTCTCCCAGCCCGCCCCCGCCCGACGACCACGACGAGCCCCAGCCGTCCCGGCGCCCGCCGCCGTCGGAGCGGTAGGCCGCCCGGGCCGACGTGCGCCGCCCCTCGCCCACGTGCTCGACCAGTTCGGCGGGGATCTCGTCGAGGAACCGGCTGGGCGGGTTGTACTGGGTGGACCCGAACAGCATCCGGCTCCAGGCGTGACTGACGAACAGACGGGCCCGCGCCCGGGTGATGCCCACGTACGCGAGGCGCCGCTCCTCTTCGAGCTCGGCCGGCTCGGTGAGGGCCCGCAGGTGGGGGAACACGCCCTCCTCGGCCCCGATCAGGAACACCACCGGGAACTCGAGGCCCTTGGCCGAGTGCAGCGTCATGAGCACCACCCGGCTGTCGTCCTCGTCGAGGGCGTCGGTGTCGGCCACCAGCGAGATCTGCTCGAGGAACTCGTCGCAGCGGGCGAACTCTTTGGCCGAACCCACCAGTTCGCCCAGGTTCTCGAGGCGGCCGGCGGCCTCGACCGTGTGCTCGTCCTCGAGCTCGGTGCGGTAGCCGCTGCCGTCGAGGGCCGCCTGCAGCACGGTGGCGGGGCCTTCGGGCACCAGCGTGGCCAGCTCGTCGAGCAGGGCCACGAACTGGTTGATGCCGCGATGGGCGGCGCCGGTGACACCGGCCTCGGGCGCCGAGCGCAGGGCGTCGACGAACGGCAGGCCCCGGGCCCGGGCCCAGGCGTCGAGCCGCCCCACCGTGGTGTCGCCCACGCCCCGCTTGGGCACGTTGAGCACCCGCTTGAGGCTGACCTCGTCGAGCGGGTTGACCACGGCCCGCAGGTAGGCGAGGGCGTCCTTCACCTCCCGCCGGTCGTAGAAGCGCGTCCCGCCCACCACCTTGTAGGGCACGCCGGCGCGCATGAGCGCCTCTTCCACCACCCGGCTCTGGGCGTTGGTGCGGTAGAAGACGGCGATGTCGCCCCAGCGCACGTCGCCGGCGTCGTGCAGCTCGGAGGCCGTGTGGGCCACCCACTGGGCCTCGTCACCCTCGTCCTCGGCGTGGAAGCGCACGATCCGGTCCCCCGCCCCCGACTCGGTCCACAGGGCCTTGGGCTTGCGGGAGACGTTGTGCTCGATGACCGCGTTGGCGGCGTCGAGGATGGTCTGGGTGGAGCGGTAGTTCTGCTCGAGCAGGATGGTGGTGGCGTCGGGGAAGGCGTCCTCGAACTGGAGGATGTTGGTGATGTCGGCGCCCCGGAAGGCGTAGATCGAGTTGTGCACAAGGACGCCGCCAGCGACATACGTGTGGGGCCCGTCGACCTGCAGGTCGTACACGGGCCCGTCGTAGTGCTGAACGCCCACGTCGTCGACGGCCACCTCGACCAGCTCACCGTTCCGCTCGGCCAGCACGGC
>JBIOZN010000534.1:0-11606 GCA_044871175.1 Acidimicrobiales bacterium
AAGTCCCGCTGGTTCGCCAGCCGCCAGGAGTACGTGGACAACGTCATCGAGGACTGGAAGATCCGTGACTTCCTCATGACGCAGCTGCCGCACGCGGCCATCAGCCGCATCGAGGTGGAGCGCACCCGCGACCGCCTGCGGGTCGACGTCCACACCGCGCGCCCCGGCATCGTGATCGGGCGCCGCGGCGCCGAGGCCGACCGCATCCGCAGCGGCCTCACCAAGATCACCGGCAACAACAAGGTGCAGCTCAACATCCAGGAGATCAAGCAGCCCGAGCTCGACGCCGCCCTCATCGCCCAGGGCGTGGCCGACCAGCTGGCCGGGCGCATCGCCTTCCGCCGGGCCATGAAGCGCGCCGTGCAGAACGCCCAGAAGGCCGGCGCCCTCGGCATCCGGGTGCAGTGCTCGGGCCGGCTGGGGGGCGCCGAGATGAGCCGCACCGAGTGGTACCGGGAGGGTCGCGTGCCCCTGCACACGCTGCGGGCCGACATCGACTACGGCTTCCGGGAGGCCAAGACCACCTACGGCCGCATCGGCGTGAAGGTGTGGATCTACAAGGGCGACATCCTCCCCTACAAGGCCCAGCTCGACGATCGCATCGCTCGGGAGGCGGCCATGGCCGTGGGCGAGACCTCGGGACAGGGCCAGCCCCGCCGGGTGGTGTCGTCGGCCGCCCGCCGCCGGCCCGTCCCCGCCGAGGGCGACGGCGCCGACAGCACCGAGGCCCCGCCGCTGCTCAAGGAGGCCGATCCCGAGATCGAGAAGCTCCTCGCCGAGGAGGAGGAGATCGAGCGCCGCACCCGCCAGCAGGGGCACGAGACCCCGCACTTCCGTCCCGACCAGGACTGAGATCAGGACTGAGGCGATCCGACGATGTTGATGCCCCGCAAGGTCAAGCACCGCAAGCAACAGCGCGGCCGCACCCGCGGCACCACCAAGGGTGGGGCCGAGCTGGTGTTCGGCGACTTCGGGATCCAGGCCCTCGAGCCGGGGTGGATCACCGCCCGCCAGATCGAAGCTGCCCGTATCGCCATGACCCGCCACATCCGCCGCGGCGGCAAGGTGTGGATCAACGTGTTCCCCGACAAGCCCGTCACCGAGAAGCCGGCCGAGACCCGCATGGGCTCGGGCAAGGGCAACCCCGAGCGGTGGGTGGCGGTGGTGAAGCCGGGGCGCATCCTGTTCGAGCTCAGCTACCCCAACGCCGACACCGCCCGCACCGCCATGGAGCGGGCCGTGCAGAAGCTGCCCATCAAGGCGCGGGTGATCGCCCGGGACGCGGACACCGTCTGATGGCCCGCCGCACTGCCGAGCTGGCCGAGCTCGACGTCCACGCCCTGCTCGAACGCCTGGCCGAGACCAAGCAGGAGGCGTTCAACCTGCGCTTCCAGCACGCCACCGGCCAACTGGAGAACACCGCCCGCCTGGGTCACCTCCGCCGGGAGGTGGCTCGCATCAACACGATCCTGCGCGAGCGGGAGATCGCCGCCGCCGAAAGCGACCAGCCATGACCGACGTTCAACCCGACGCTGACCCCGACGCCGCCGACATCCACGCCGTCGCTGCCGATTCGACCGACGCCGCCGACGCCGACGCGGTCGCTGCCGATTCGACCGACGCCGACGCCGCCGATTCGACCGACGCCGCCGTCGAGGCCGCCCGCGCCACCGCCGCCGCCACCGGCCCCACTGCGGCCGAGCCGGCCACCACGGCGCCCGGCCGGCGGGCCCGCAAGGTGCGTGAAGGTGTGGTGGTCAGCAACAGGATGGACCGCACCGCGGTGGTGGCCGTCATCGAGCGGGTGCGCCACCCCAAGTACGGCAAGTTCGTGCAGCGCACCAAGAAGCTCTACGCCCACGACGCCGCCAACGACGTCGGCGTGGGCGACCGGGTGCGGCTGATGGAGACCCGGCCCATCAGCAAGCTGAAGCGCTGGCGGGTCGTCGAGGTGCTGGAGCGGGCCCGATGATCCAGCAGGAATCCCGCCTGCGGGTGGCCGACAACTCCGGAGCCAAGGAGGTGCTCGTCATCAAGGTGCTGGGCGGCACACGCCGTCGCTACGCCTCGATCGGCGACATCTTCGTGGCCACCGTGAAAGACGCCATCCCCGGCGCCGCCGTCAAGAAGGGCGATGTCGTGAAGTGCGTGGTGGTGCGCACCAAGAAGGAGAAGCGCCGGCCCGACGGCAGCTACATCCGCTTCGACGAGAACGCCGCCGTCCTCATCAAGGACGACCAGACGCCGCGCGGCACCCGCATCTTCGGCCCGGTGGGGCGCGAGCTGCGCGACAAGCGGTTCATGCGCATCGTGTCGCTGGCCCCGGAGGTGATCTGAGGTGCGAGTGAAGAAGGGCGACCGCGTGGTCGTGCTCCAGGGCAAGGACCGGGGCCACGAGGGCACGGTCCTGGAGGCCCTGCCCAAGGAGGGCAAGGTCATCGTCGAGGGCGCGAACGTGGCCAAGAAGCACCAGAAGGCGCGCTCGGCCACCCAGCAGGCCGGCATCGTGGACAAGATCCTCCCGCTGCCGGTGTCCAACGTGGCCGTCGTCAGCCCCCGCGACGGCAAGCCCACCCGGGTCGGTTACCAGGTGCGGGGCGACGGCATGAAGGTCCGGGTCTGCAAGCGCACCGGAGCGGAGCTGCCATGACCGTCACCGATTCTCGCCAACGCACCATGCCACGCCTCAAGCAGCGCTACCACGAGAGCGTGCGTGACCAGCTCAAGAGCTCGCTCGGCCTGGGCAACGTCATGCAGGTGCCCCGGCTGGAGAAGATCGTGCTCAACATGGGCGTGGGGCGCGCCGTGCAGCAGCCGTCGCTGCTCGAGGGGGCGGTCGCCGACCTGACCACCATCAGCGGGCAACGCCCGGTGGTCACCAAGGCCACCAAGTCGATCGCCGGTTTCAAGCTGCGCGAGGGCCAGTCGATCGGCGCCAAGGTGACGTTGCGGGGCGATCGCATGTGGGAGTTCTTCGACCGCCTCATCGCCATCGCCATCCCCCGCATCCGCGACTTCCGGGGCCTGCCTCCCGACAGCTTCGACGGGCGGGGCAATTACACCTTCGGGGTCACCGAGCAGCTGATCTTCCCCGAGATCGACTACGACCGGGTCGACACCACCCGGGGCATGGACATCACCATCGTCACCACGGCCACCGACGACGCCGGCGGCCGGGCCCTGCTCGAGGCCTTCGGGTTCCCGTTCTCCCGGGGCGGCGAGGCGGTCGCCGTCGTCCCCCGGAAGCGACGTGGCCCCCGGCGAGGCCCCGTGCGGGGCAAGCGGAAGTAGAGAGGCAATGGCCAAGAAGGCACTGATCGAGAAGCAGCAGCGCAAGCCCAAGTTCAAGGTGCGCGCCTACACGCGTTGCCGTCGCTGCGGCCGGCCCCGCAGCGTGTACCGCGCCTTTGGCCTGTGCCGGATCTGCCTGCGCGACATGGCCCACGCCGGCGAGATCCCCGGCGTCACCAAGGCGAGCTGGTGAGGGGAGGACCTACCCGATGACCATGACCGACCCGATCGCCGACATGCTCACGCGCATCCGCAACGCCAATGTCGCCCTGCACGACCAGGTGGTGATGCCCTCGTCCAAGCAGAAGGTGGCCCTGGCCCAGATCCTGCGCCAGGAGGGCTACATCCAGGGGTTCAGCACCACGCCCGCTCCCCAGGGGCCGGGCGAGGTGCTCACCATCCAGATGAAGTACTCGCCCGACCGGGCGCGCACCATCGCCGGTTTGCGCCGGGTGTCCAAGCCCGGCCTGCGGGTGTACTCCAAGGCCGACAAGGTCCCGCGTGTGCTCGGCGGCCTCGGCGTGGCCGTGCTGTCCACCAGCGCCGGCCTCATGACCGACCGGGAGGCTCGCCGTCGCCGCATGGGCGGCGAGGTCCTCTGCTACGTGTGGTGACGGGGAGGATTGCGTCCTGATGTCTCGCATCGGCAAGGCCCCCATTCCCGTGCCTGCGGGCGTCGACGTCGCCATCGCGGGCCGCACCGTCACCGTCACCGGTCCCCGGGGCACGCTGCAACGCGACGTGCCCGGCGCCATCACCGTGCGCCAGGACGGCGACGTGCTGCTGGTCGAGCGGCCCGACGACGAGCGCCAGAACCGCTCGCTGCACGGGCTCACCCGCAGCCTGGTGAACAACATGGTCGTCGGCGTCACCGCCGGGTTCGCCAAAGAGCTGGAGATCATCGGCGTCGGCTACCGGGCCGAGGCCCAGGGGGAGGCCAACCTGCGCCTCGCCCTCGGCTACAGCCACCCGGTGCTGGTGGCCGCCCCCGACGGCGTCACCTTCGAGGTGCCCACGCCCACCCGCATCGTCGTGCGGGGCAACGACAAAGAGCGCGTCGGCCAGGTCGCGGCCGACATCCGGGCGGTGCGCAAGCCCGAGCCCTACAAGGGCAAGGGCGTGCGGTACCTGGGTGAGCGCGTCATCCGCAAGTCCGGCAAGGCCGGGAAGTAGGTACCGATGTCCAACGTCGCCCAGACCCGTCGCCGGCTGCGCCGCCGCCGCCACGACCGGGTGCGCAAGAAGATCGTGGGCACGCCGGCGCGCCCGCGCCTGGCCGTGTTCCGCTCCAACCGGCACCTCGTGCTCCAGGTGATCGACGACACCGCCGGGCGCACGCTGGCCGCCGCGTCCAGCACCGAACCCGCCCTGCGGGAGGCTGGGCCCACCGGCAACCGGGACGCGGCCGCCCGGGTCGGGCGGGTGCTCGCCGAGCGGGCCCGTGACGCCGGCGTCACCTCCGTCGTGTTCGACCGAGGCGGCTTCCTCTACCACGGCCGCGTCGCCGCCGCCGCCCAAGCGGCGCGTGACGCCGGACTGGAGTTCTGATGGCTTCTCCCGACCCCTCGGGCCTGCGCGAGTCGCGGGTCATCAACATCAACCGGGTGGCCAAGGTCGTGAAGGGCGGCCGGCGCTTCTCTTTCACTGCGCTGGTGGTGATCGGCGACGGCGCCGGGCGCGTCGGCCTCGGCTACGGCAAGGCCAAGGAGGTGCCCCTGGCCATCCAGAAGGGCACCGAGGAGGCCAAGAAGAACCTGTTCGCCGTGCCCCTCGCCGGGTCCACCATCATCCATCCCGTCATCGGCGAGATGGGCGCCGGTCGGGTGCTGCTCAAGCCGGCGGCCCCCGGTACCGGCGTCATCGCCGGGGGCGCCGCCCGGGCCATCCTGGAGGAGGCGGGCATCCACGACGTGCTGGCCAAGTCGCTGGGCTCGTCCAACCACATCAACGTGGCCCGGGCCACCATCGCCGGGCTGCAGGCCCTGCAACGGCCCGACGAGGTCGCCCGCCGCCGGGGCCTGAGCGCCGAGGAGTTCACGCCCCGTGGCCTGCTGACGGCCTACACCGAGTCCCGCCGGGGCGCCCGGGCGTCCGACGAGGTGCGGTCCGGTGGCTGAGCTGCGCGTCACCCAGGTGCGCTCGGCCATCGGCGCCAAGCCCAAGGCGCGGGGCACCCTGCGAGCCCTGGGCCTGCGCCGGCTCGGCCACACGAACACCTTGCCCGACCGGCCCGAGATCCGGGGGATGCTGGCCCGGGTCCCGCACCTGGTGAGCTTCCAGCGGGTCGAACCGGAAACGCAGGAGGACGGCGATGCGACTGGATGAGCTGGCCCCCACCCCCGGGTCGCGGCGCGCCGCCCGGCGGGTCGGGCGCGGCACAGGCGGCAAGGGCGGCAAGACCGCCGGCCGGGGCACCAAGGGGCAGAAGGCCCGCAACACCGTCGCCCGTGGCTTCGAGGGTGGGCAGATGCCCATCAAGCAGCGCGTCCCCAAGCTGAAGGGCTTCAACAACCCCTTCCGGGTGGAGTACCAGGCCATCAACCTCGACGTGCTCGAGGCCCTCGACGTCGACGAGGTCACGCCGGCGGCGCTGCACGGCCGGGGCCTCACCCACAAGGGCGCGCTGGTGAAGGTGCTGGGCCGCGGCGAGCTCCACCGGGCCGTACGGGTGCAGGCCCACGCTTTCTCCCGCTCGGCCGAGGCGGCGATCGCCGCCGCAGGCGGTACTGTCGAGGTCCTGCCCCTGCCCTACGGCGCCGGGCGACCCCCGGTCAAGGGCAACCAGTTCACTAACCGCTGATCACCGCCGGGAGGCCCGGGGCCGCCTGGTCACCCGCTTCGGAGAGCACGCGTGCTGTCGAGCCTGAAGAACATCTTCAAGGTCCCCGACCTGCGGGGCAAGGTGCTGTTCACCATCCTCATGGTGATGCTGTACCGCATCGGGGCCCACATCCCTGTGCCGGGGGTCGATCTCGACGCCGTCCAGCAGCTGAAGGACGAGGCCACGAGCTCGGGCAGCTTCTCGTTCCTCAACCTGTTCTCGGGCGGCGCGCTCAGCTCGTTCGCCATCTTCGCCCTCGGCATCATGCCGTACATCACCTCGTCGATCATCATGCAGATCCTCGGCGTGGTGGTGCCCAAGCTCGAGGAGTGGCAGAACCAGGGCGCAGTGGGCCAGCGCAAGATCACCCAGTGGACGCGCTATCTGGCCATCGCCATCTCGCTCATCCAGGCCACCGCATACACGCTCTACTTCGCCCGTGGCGGCTCCAGCCTGCTGCTGCCCGGGGCCGCCCGCCTCAACATCGTGCTGCTGCCCGATGCCGGGTTGGGCCGCGTGCTGCTGTCGGTGGCCACCCTCACCGCCGGCGCGTGCCTGCTCATGTGGATGGGCGAGGCCATCACCCAGCGCGGCATCGGCAACGGCATGTCGATCCTCATCTTCAGCTCGGTGGTGAGCACGCTGCCGTTCCAGTACTCGGCGCTGCGGCAGGAGTCGGGGAACGTGATCTTCACCGTCATGGTGGTCATCTCGGTGGCCATCCTCGTGGCCATCGTGTTCATCGAGCAGGGCCAGCGGCGCATCCCGGTGCAGTTCGCCAAGCGCGTGGTGGGCCGGCGCATGTACGGCGGGCAGAGCACGTACATCCCGCTCAAGATCAACCAGTCGGGCGTGATCCCGATCATCTTCGCCAGCTCGGTGCTCTACCTGCCCACCCTGCTGGCCAACATCGTCAACTGGGACTGGCTGAACTCCTTCGTCAGCAACTACGTCACCGACTCCTCCAACTGGTTCCACCTCATCATCTACGGGGCCATGATCGTGGGCTTCGCCTACTTCTACAACGCCATCGCCTTCGACCCCGTGAAGCAGGCCGACCAGATCCGCAAGCAAGGGGGCTTCATCCCGGGCATCCGGCCCGGCCCCCAGACCGAGCGCTACCTGGCCAAGGTGCTCAACCGGCTCACCCTGCCGGGGGCGTTGTTCATCGCCTTCATCGCCCTGCTGCCGGGCATCGTGCTGGCCTTTGCCAACGTGCAGCGGTTCCCCTTCGGCGGCACCACGGTGCTGATCGCCGTCGGCGTGGCCCTGGAGACGATGAAGCAGATCGACAGCCAGCTGATGATGCGGAACTACGAGGGCTTCCTCAGGTGAGGCCGCGGGCTGGGGGAGCCCGCCCGTGATCCCGGGGGCCCGGCTGATCATGCTCGGTCGGCAGGGCGCAGGGAAGGGAACCCAGTGCGTCCGGCTGTCGCGCCATTACGTCGTGCCCCACATCTCCACCGGCGAGATGCTGCGGGCGGCCGTGAAGGAGGGCACGCCGTTCGGGCTGGAGGCCAAGGGCTACATGGACCGGGGCGAGCTGCTACCCGACGACGTGATGATCGGCATCGTGCAGGAGCGGATCCATCGCGACGACGCCCTGTTGCGGGGCTACCTGCTGGACGGCTTTCCCCGCACGGTGGCCCAAGCCGAGGCGCTGACGGCGATCAGCCTCGACCATCCCATCGACCTGGTGCTCGACCTCGACGTGCCCCGCGAGCTGGTGCTCGAGCGGCTGGCGGGGCGGCGGGTGTGCTCGGACTGCGGGGCCAACTACGGGATCCGGGCGGCCGAGCGGCCGCGGCGGATGTGGGTGTGCGACTTCTGCGGCGGTGACGTCGTGCAGCGCGACGACGACACCGAGGAGGCCATCAACCGCCGCCTCGACCTCTACGAGAAGAACACCAAGCCCCTCACCGACTCCTACGCCGCCCGGGGATTGCTGGAAGTGGTGGACGGCGTGGGCGAGCCCGACGAGGTCGCCCGCCGGCTGATCGCGGTGATCGACGGGCGCCGGGACCACGCCTGGGCGGCCCGGGCGTGACCCGCACCCGGCGGCCCGTGCACGGGCGGGGCCGGGCGGCACGGCCCGTCGCCCCCGGCATACCGGTGCGCACGCCCGAGCAACTGCGGGCGATGCGGGCGGCCGGCCGAGTGGTGGCCGAGATGCACGCCGAGATCCGGTCGGTGTTGCGCCCGGGCGTCACGACGGGCGATCTCGACCGGGTGGCGCGCGGGGTGCTCGACCGGCGGGGGGCCTCGTCGAACTTCCTCGGCTACCACGGCTTCCCGGGCGTCATCTGCGCCAGCGTCAACGACGAGGTCATCCACGGCATCCCCGGTCCCCGGGTGCTGCACGAGGGCGACCTGGTGAAGATCGACTGCGGGGCGATCGTCGGGGGGTGGCACGGTGACGCCGCCTTCACCGCCGGGGTGGGGGCGCTCGACCCGGCCTCGGTTCGGCTGGTGGAGGTGGCCGAGACCGCCCTGGACGCCGCCATCGCCGAGATGTGGGCCGGGCGCCGCCTGTCGGACGTGTCCCACGCCGTCGAGCTGGTCGTGCGGGGCGCCGGCTGCGGGCTGCTGCGCCAGTACACCGGCCACGGGATCGGGACGGCCATGCACGAGCGCCCGGACGTCCCCAACTGGGGCCGCCCCGGCCGGGGTCCGGTGCTGCGGGCCGGCAACGTCCTGGCCATCGAGCCGATGCTCACCGCGGGCGGCGACGAGGTCACCGTCGATGCCGACGGCTGGACGGTGCGCACCGCCGACGGCAGCCGGGGCGCCCACGCCGAGCACACCGTGGCCGTCAGCGCCGACGGCCCCGAGATCCTCACCCGCCCCTGACTCTGACCCCGGCGAGCGGAGTTGGGTCACTTTTCGCGCACATGCGACGCGAAAGTGTCCCATCGCTCCGGGCCGACCCCGACGGCGGGCGGCCGGGGGCGCCGGCGGCCCGGTTGCTGGCGCTGCTCGCGGTCGGTAGCATCTCCTCCCGGCCCTTTCGCCGTCCGCGCCCCGGTTCGCGGCTGACGAGGCCGGCACCACCCCCGTAGCGGCCCCGGGAGGAAAGGCCCTGGCCAAACCGAAGGAAGACGCGATCGTGCTCGAGGGCACGGTCCTCGAACCCCTGCCGAACGCCATGTTCCGGGTTCAGCTCGAGAATGGCCACAATGTACTGGCGCACATCTCCGGGAAAATGCGCATGCACTACATCCGGATCCTGCCTGGAGACCGCGTCCAGGTCGAGCTCACGCCCTACGACCTGAGCCGGGGTCGCATCACCTACCGCTACAAGTGAGAACCGAGAGCACGATGAAGGTACGCCCCAGCGTCAAGAGGATCTGTGAGAAGTGCAAGGTGATCCGCCGTCACGGGCGCGTGCAGGTCATCTGCGAGAACCCCCGCCACAAGCAGCGCCAGGGCTGAGAAAGAGAGCGCACGCATGGCCCGCATCTCCGGCATCGACATCCCCCGCGAGAAGCGGCTCGAGGTCTCGCTCACCTACGTGTTCGGGATCGGCCGCTCCACCGCCCAGCGCGCCTGCGCCGAGGTCGGCATCAACCCCGACACCCGCGTCCGCGACCTCACCGACGAAGAGGTCGCCCGCCTCCGTGCCTGGGTGGATGCCAACCTGCGGGTCGAGGGCGACCTGCGCCGGGACATCTCCCAGGACATCAAGCGCAAGATCGAGATCGGGTCATACCAGGGGATCCGCCACCGCAAGGGCCTGCCCGTGCGGGGCCAGCGCACCCACACCAACGCCCGGACCCGCAAGGGCCCGAAGCGCACCGTCGCCAACAAGAAGAAGGTCGTGAGGAAGTAGCCGGTGGCCAAGCCCAAGCCTGGGGGTCGACGCCCCCGCAAGCGCGAGCGCAAGAACGTCGCCTACGGGGTGGCGCACATCAAGAGCTCGTTCAACAACACCATCGTCACCATCACCGACACCGAGGGGAACGTGATCTCCTGGGCGTCGGCCGGCAACGTGGGATTCAAGGGCTCGCGCAAGTCGACGCCGTTCGCCGCCCAGATGGCGGCCGAGAAGGCGGCCCGCACGGCCATGGAGCACGGCATGCGCAAGGTCGAGGTGCTGGTGAAGGGCCCGGGGTCGGGCCGGGAGACCGCCATCCGGTCCCTCCAGAACTCGGGCATCGAGGTGTCCGGGATCAAGGACGTCACTCCCGTCCCCCACAACGGCTGCCGCCCGCCCAAGCGGCGCAGGGTCTGAGCCATGGCCCGCTACACCGGCCCCGTCTGCAAGCTCTGCCGCCGCGAGCGGATGAAGCTGTTCCTCAAGGGCACCAAGTGCGACACCATGAAGTGCCCCATCGAGCGGCGGCCCTATCCGCCCGGTGACCACGGCCGCTCCCGTCGCCAGCAGGGCTCGGAATACCTCACCCAGCTGCGCGAGAAGCAGAAGGCCCGCCGCATCTACGGCGTGCTCGAGAAGCAGTTCCGCAACCTCTATGCCGAGGCCAACCGCCAGCAGGGCGTCACCGGCGAGAACCTCCTGCGCCTGCTCGAGACCCGTCTCGACAACGTCGTGTTCCGAGCCAGCTGGGGCTCCAGCCGCAACCAGGCCCGCCAGCTCGTGCGCCACGGCCATGTCACCGTCAACGGCCGCCGGGTCACGGTGCCCAGCTATCAGGTGCGCAAGGGCGACGTCGTGGCCCTCAGCGACAAGGCGCGCAGCATGATCACCGTCCGCTCCAACATCGACACCCTCGACCGCCCGCTCCCGCCCTGGCTCGAAGGAGCCGAGAGCGGCCAGCAGGCCACCGTGCGCGACCTGCCGCTCCGGGCCCACATCGACGTGCCCGTGCGCGAGCAGCTGATCGTCGAGCTCTACTCCAAGTAACCCCCCGTCGCGAAGAGGACGTTTTCATGCTGGTCATCCAACGCCCCACCGTCGAGGCGCTCGCCGAGCCCGAAGGCAACCGCCAGCGTTTCGCCATCGGCCCGCTCGAGCCCGGCTTCGGGTACACGATCGGCAACTCGCTGCGGCGCACCCTGCTGTCGTCGATCCCCGGCGCCGCCGTCACCACCGTGCGCTTCGACGACGCCCTGCACGAGTTCGACACCATCGCCGGCGTCACCGAGGATGTCACCGACATCATCCTCAACCTGAAGGACGTGGTGCTCACCTCCACCGCGGACGACCCCGTCGTCGTGCGTCTCGACGTGCGCGGCCCCGCCGACGTCACCGCGGCCGACGTCAAGGCGCCGGCCGAGATCGAGATCCTGAACCCCGACCTGCACCTGGCCACCCTCAACGCCAAGGGCCGTCTGGCCGTCGACCTCACCGTCGAGCGCGGCCGGGGCTACCTGTCGGCCGAGCGCACCAACACCACGCCCACCATCGGCATCATCCCGATCGACGCCATCTTCTCGCCCGTGCGCCGGGTCACCTTCGACGTCGAGCCCACCCGCGTCGAGCAGTCCACCAACTTCGACCGGCTGGTGCTCGACATCGAGACCGACGGCTCGATCA
>JBIOZN010000535.1:0-8402 GCA_044871175.1 Acidimicrobiales bacterium
CGCCGCCGTCTCGGCCGCCGCCGCTGCGGTCCGGGCCGCTTCGGCCGCCGACACCGCCTGAGCCTGGGCCTCCTCGAGAGCGGCCCGGGTGGTGGCCGGGCCCGAGGTGCCGACCCGCCACGTCCCCGGCCCGAAGCGGTCGCCGGCCGAGGTCACCACCGTGAGGTGCGGGTGGCGCAGGGCGACATCCAGGGCCGCGGCCCAATCGCCGGGGACGGCTACCACCCCCGCCAGCAGGCGGTCGAGCAGGGCGGCGACGCCGGGGTCGGCGGCGCGCACGTGGCGGCGGACGGGTTCGCCCGGCTCCCCGAGCTCGCCCGCTGGCGAGCGTTGGGTCCCTTTCGCGTCGTATGCGCGCGAAAACTGACCCAACGCTTCCTCAGGGATGCCGCCGGCGGCGGTTTCCGGGCCCCGCCCGGCCACAGGCAGGACGGCTCCGCTCGTGCCGGTGTCGGCCAGCACGCCCAGCGCCCGCCGACCGGCGGTGGCACCGTCCACCACCATGGCGGTGAGGGCCTCGCCGGCGGCCGCCGCCACCGCCTGCTCCCAGTCCGGGTCGACCTCGACCAGCTCCAGCAGGACGCCGAGCACACCCTCGACCTCGGCCAGCCGCTCGGCGCCGGCCCGCGAGCGGGCGTGGTCCAGGGCCTCGGCCAAGGCGTCGGCTCGCGCCCGCCAGCCCGCCCGCTCCGCCTCGGCGTGCCGTCGGGCGCCATCCGCGGCCTCGGCGGTGCGCTCGGCTTCGTGGCGGCGATCCTCGGCGCCGTGCAGGGCGCCGGCCCGCTCGGCCACCTCGGCCTCGGCCGCCGTCACCGCGGTGGCGGCGACCACCACGTCGGCGGCCAGCCGCTCGGCCCGGCCGGCCACGGCGAGCCGGCGGGCTTCGATTCGGGCCTGCTCGGCCTCACCCGCCTCGATCACCCCCGCCAGGGCGCGCCGCTCGCCGCGGGCCTCGGCGGCGGCCGCCGCCGCCGTGCCCCCCGGCGCCCCGCCCGCCGCCGCCTCGAAGGCGGCCCGCTCGGCCCCCAGCGCCTGCTCGGCGGCGGCCACCTCCTCGGCCTCGGGGGCGAGGGCGGCGGCCGCCCGGTGCACCGCCTCCAGCTCGTCGGCGACGGCGGCGGCGTCGGCCTCGAGGGTCGCCACCAGCCCGGTGTCGAGCAGTTGGCGATGGTGCCGCTCCAGGCTGCGCCGCCGCTCGGCCAGCACGGCCGCCAGTCCGCGAGCGCGCTCGCGCAGCTGCTCGGCCCGCACGAGGGCGTCACCCAGGTCGAACCCGCCCAGGGCGCCGAGCTCGCCCTCGGCCGTCACCACGGCGGCATCGAGCTGGGCCAGCAGGCGGCGCCGGGCCGCCTCGTCGTCGGTGTGGCGCACCAGCTCGGCGGCCACGCTCTCGGCCCGCGTCCGCAGCGCCCCGATCTCCCGTCCCGCCAGGTGGATCCGCACCGCCCGCAGCTCGGCCGTCAGCTCGCCGTGGCGCCGGGCGGCCTCGGCCTGGCGTTCGAGAGGCCGGAGCTGGCGCCGCACCTCGCGGAGCAGGTCCTGGACGCGGGCCAGGTTGCCCTCGGTGGCCTCCAGCCGGCGCTCGGCCTTCTCCTTGCGCTTGCGGAACTTGAGGACGCCGGCGGCCTCCTCGATGATGGCGCGGCGGTCCTCGGGCCGGGCGTTGAGCACGGCGTCGATCTGGCCCTGGCTCACGATGACGTGCTGCTGGCGGCCGACGCCGGCGTCCGACAGCAGCTCCTGCACGTCGAGCAACCGGCACGGCGCCCCGTTGATGGCGTACTCGCTCTCCCCCGTGCGGAAGAGCGTGCGCCGCAGGGTGACCTCGGTGAAGTCGATGGGCAGGAGTCTCGAGGAGTTGTCGAGGGTGAGGGTCACCTCGGCCCGGCCCAGGGCGGGGCGGCGGGCGGTGCCGGCGAAGATGACGTCGTCCATCTTCTGGCTGCGCACCGCGCTGGGGGCCTGGGCGCCCAGCACCCACGCGATGGCGTCGACCACGTTGGACTTGCCGCTGCCGTTCGGGCCCACCACCACCGTGACCCCGGGCTCGAGGGCGAGGGTGGCCGGGTCGGCGAAGGACTTGAAGCCCTTGATCGTGAGCTGGCGCAGGAACATCGGCTGGCGCGGACGGTACCGGACGGCACGATCACGGTCGTGGACGCCCGGCCCTTTCGGACGACGGCATCGTCTCCGTCGTGCCGCCGGCGATCGTGGGCCGCCCGGCCACACCGCACGCACCACCGACACAGACGTCGAATCCGTCGAGCCGGCCGATCACCTTCCGTCGCACGAGGAACCCGTACAGCTCGCAGCCCAGGCAGAGCCCGAGCACGGCTTCCAGCCACATGAGCGTCAAGCAGGTGAGACAGATCGTGCGCGGCAATGCACCGTGGATCCCGGCGTTGGTGATGACCGCCATCGACACCGACATCACGAGGCCGAGGCCCCACGCGAAGCGCTTGGGACGGGCCGACACCCACAGTGGCTCGGCGACCGTCAGTCGCTGCGCCACGAATCCGACGGGACTGCGCCGCAGTCCGAGCGTCACGCGAAGGGCGAAGTCGATGGCGAAGAACGTCGTCACAATGCGGATCGGAACAAACCGGTGGTCGTAGTTGGCCAGGGCGAAGGCCACCGCACCGCCGGCCATGGTCAGGCCGGCCGCCGCCCGGACGACGTGCTCGTCGACGTACGGTTCGTTCATCGCATGTCCGGCCGAGTTCCGGCGTGGAGATCCTCGGCGTGGCCATCGAGAAAGCCGCTCAGGAACACGGCGAGGCGATGCACGTCGGAGAATGTGCTGGCGATACCGAGCGAGGCGCGGACGGCGGCGATGATGTGGCCGTCGGGGGTGCGCAGCCCGTCGCGCAGCTCCTCATAGGTCACGGGCGCGGGCCGCCCGAACCACGGTCGGAGCTGCTCAGCGCCCAGACCGAACGCGGCCTCGCCGGCACCTGGATTGCAGAAGCAGCCGCTGCGCAGCGAGATGCCCGCGCGATTGGCCAGAGCTTCGACGACGGCGCTGTCGATGCGGCGGCCGGCGCAGTCGTCGAGCACGAACGCGACCGTGCCGCCCCGGTCGGTGGTGTCGGTCGGACCGAGAACCCGCACCAGCGCCCGGCCGTTGCCGTGGCGCAGCGTCGCCACGGTCTCCAGCAGCCACCCTGTGAGGCATCGGACGCGACGGCCGATGGCGTCCACCCCGAGCCGCTCCAGGTGGTCCAGCCCGATCGTCACCGCGGCGAGGTTCAGATAGTCGACCGTCCCATCCTCGAACCGGGCCTCGTCCGGTGCGGGGTAATGGCCGTCGGCCGCCACCGACGCCACCGTCACCGTCCCACCGGCGAACCATGGGCGCACGAGACGGGCGGCGGCCCCCCGACGCATCAGCAAGCAGCCGACTCCGGTCGGGTAGCCGAACAGCTTGTAGAACGATGCGGCGACGAAGTCGGGACGGGTCGCCGACACATCGAACGGGTTCGTCGGGACGTAGGCGCTGGCGTCCACCAGCACATCCCAGCCGTGGCCGTGAGCCTCGGCGACGAGGTCCAGCGGGTGCTGCACGCCCGAGAAGTTGGACTGTGCCGGGAAGGCCAGGAGGCGGGCGGCGTCGGAGCGCGCCGCCCCCAGCGACGCCGCAATGGCTCGTCGATCGACCCGCAAGTCCGGTGGCTCGATGGGCAGGTACCGGAGCGCGGCGCCGCCGCGCCGGGCGAACTCGCGCAACCCGTTGACGGAGTTGTGGTTGTCCGCGGTCAAAGCCAACGTGCCGCCGGGCGCGAACGGATAGGACTCACCGACCAGCTTCAGGGCCGCGCTGGCGTTGGCCGTGAAGACGCAGAGGTACTCGCCTGGCGGCGCGCGGAAGAAGTCGAGCACGCGGCGCCGGGCCGCCTCGACGATCGTCGTCGATGCGAGCGACGCCGGGTTGTTCGAGTGGGGGTTACCGAGGACGTGGCGCTCGAGGAACCGGGCGTGGGCTCGAACCTGGCCGACGGCGTACAGCGAACCGCCGGTGTAGTCCAGATAGACCGACCCGGTGGCATCGAGCCGGCTGTACTCCTCGCGCCGAAGCGCCGCGAGCGTCCCGTCGGGGTCGAACTCGGGAAAGCGAGCCAGGAAGTCGCGCTCGGCGAGGCCGGCGTCGGTGACGATCGACCGGGGCGAAGAGATGGTCTCCATCGCCGCTGGACGTCGGGCGTGGATGGGAACCGAGAGCATTGGTTCGCCCAGCCGTCATCGTTCGGGCAGGCTCTCGAAGGGTTCGCCGATCGCCAATGGGTCCAGGCACCGCCGCAGCATCTCCAGGACGTCGCCACCGATCCCGTGGATATCGACGGCTCGATCGATGAACTGCAACACGCCGGCATCGGGGTTGCCGACCTGCAGGTCGGTGTCCCAGCCGGCGGCCGGGTGGGCCCGGAACGCGGCCAGGATGTCCCAGGTCGAGAGATGGTGGGGAGGCGGCGGCAGCCGACGCCCGTCGAGCCGGTGCTTCACTCCGACCTCGTCGGGGTGGTCAGCCACGCCGTCAGCGTCGTCGTCGGGACGGTTGTCGGGGAAGGACTGCGCGGTACCGAACAGGTGACTCCACCAGCCGTTGCGCTCGCCGTACCGGAGGAGATGCAGGGCGTCGGCCGCACCGCGACCGTCACCGTTGAGCTCGTCGAGGGTGCTCAGTTCGAGTGTGGTCGCCACGGTCCGCCGGTTGAGCGGCGGCTTCAGGCGCTCGCCCCACAGCTCGTGCATCAGGGTGTTCGAGGCGAAGGCGCCGAAGCCCCGGGCGAACTCGGCGCTCGGGTAGCCCGAGATCTTGCGCGAACCATGGGTGTGGTAGTCGTGCCACATCAACATGAACCACGACAGAACGGCGCCGGGATGCCACTCGTCGTCGGGCTGGGCCTGCACCAGGTGGATCCGGCCGGTGCCGTTGTCGTTGTACGACGTCCCGACGATGCTGCGCGCCGGGTAGACGACCACGACCTTGCGGCCGATCGAGAACCAGGGGTCCTCGTTCTCCAGGCGATCGATGGCGGTGCGCAGGACGTACCAGATCAGCGCTCGCCGCCGGCCCAGCGCGTCGCCCAGATCCTCGGGCTGGCCAGGGGCGAACACTCGGGTCCCGATGGACACGTCCGGACCCTCCAGCTGCTGGCCCGACTTCCAGACGGTCCGCCAGTTCTCGTCCGTCACGTCGAGCGAGGTGATGTCGTCGAGCGTCGCATCCTCGATCTCGAGGTCCTCGCCGAGGAAGCGCGCCTGCACACGGAAGAACCGGGTGCGGCCGTTGTTGGACTCCGAGAGAGCGAAGTCGCCCTCGGCGTCGGTGCGCACGGTGCCCCACTGGGTCCACGGCCCGGACCCGCTGATGTCGGAGGCCGACACCTTGACCTCGACGCCCTTCAGCGGCCGGTCGTGGGAGCGGCCGTCGATCTCGGTCTCCCGCACCTGCAAGCGACCGCTGATCTTCCAGACCTTGCCCCGGCCGCCACCCCCGCCCGCAGTCGTGTCGGACCCGGTCTGGACCTGGACCTCGGGAATCGACTTCATCGTGCCCCCCTCTCGTTCGGCCTGACCGTTGTAGGGGTCGTCCGCTAACCACGCGTTAGCCGGCACACGAGGCCGTTCGGTCGGGGCCAGAGGGTCTCGGCGCGAATCCCGCCACATACGGCGGAAATCGCGCCGAGACTGCCCCGTCCGAGGCCGTCAGCTCTGGCAGGCGGGGCAGAAGAACGTGAAGCGGCCCTGCCAGCGGGCCCGTTCGACCGTGTGCCGGCAGCGGTAGCAGGCCCCGCCGGCCCGGCCGTACACCTGGTGCTGCTCCCGGAAGCGACCCGGCCGCCCGTAGAGGTCGACGTACTGGTTGTCGCCCAGCGACGAGCCCCGGGCGGCCACCGCCGCCGGCAGCACCGCCTGCACGGCCCGGAACAGGCGGCGGCGCTCGGGGAGCGTGAGCGTGTCGGCGCGCCGGTCGGGGCGCAGCCCGGCGTGATGGAGGATCTCGTCGGAGTAGATGTTGCCCAGGCCCGCGACCACTCGCTGGTCGGTGAGCAGGTCCTTCAACCGGGCCGTGCGGCCGGCCAGGACGACCCGCGCGAAGTCGCCCGCCGATCCCAGCCCGCTGAACGGGTCCACGCCGAGGCCGGCCAGCTGGGGCGCGACGGCGGCCAGGTCGGCGGGGTGGGCCACGAACAGCTCCCCGAACGTGCGGGGGTCGACGAAGCGGACCTCGAACGGCGACGAGGGGACCGCTCGGCGCCCGGCGGGACCGGCCGGCCCAATCCCGGCGGGACCGGCGGGACCGGCCGGCCCAATCGCGGCGGGGCGGCCCGGCCCGTCGGCGACCGTGAGCACGGCATGGGTGTGCTTGGGCCGGGGCTCGCCGGGTGCCGCCTTGCGCAGCTGGCCGCTCATGCGCAGGTGCACGACCAGCCACCACCCGCTGTCGAGTGGCAGCACCAGGTACTTCCCCCGGCGCTCGGCGGCCACGAGCCGGGCCCCGGCCAGGGCGGCGATGGTGCCCGCCGGGGTACCTCGCCGTACCGTGCGGGCCCCCGTGATGCTGACGTCGGCGATGCGCCGCCCGACGACCTCGCGCTCGAGGTCGCGCCGGATCGTCTCCACCTCGGGCAGCTCAGGCATGGCCGACCCCGCCGAGGGCGCTCGGGCCGGCATCGCCCTCGTCGTCGGCCAGAAAGCGCACGGCCTCGGCCGCCGCCGCCTGCTCGGCCGCCTTCTTGGTGCGACCCTGGCCCGCGCCGTAGGACAGGCCGTCGATCACCACCGTCGCGTAGAAGCGCTTGGCGTGGTCGGGCCCGTCCTCGCGCACCTGGTAGGCGGGTTGGCCCTCGAAGCGCCGGGCGGCCAGCTCCTGCAGGGCGGTCTTGTGGTCGTGGCCGCCCAGGCGGGCGGCGGCGGCCTCGATGCGCGCGCCGGCCAGGCGCACGATGAACGCCCGGGCGGCCCGCACGCCGCCATCCAGGTAGACGGCCCCGATCAACGCCTCGAGGGCATCGGAAAGGATCGACGCCTTGGCCCGTCCGCCGGCGGCGTCCTCACCCTTGCCGAGCAGCAGGGCGGCGCCCACGTCGACCTCCTTGGCCAGGTCGGCCAGGGCGCCGGCATTCACCACCGCCTTGCGCACCTCGGTGAGCTGGCCCTCGGACAGCTCGGGGTGGGCCCGGTACACCTGGTCGGCCACCACCCAGCCGAGCACGGCGTCACCGAGGAACTCGAGGCGCTCGTTGGAGGGCTGGCCGGGCACCTCGGCACACCACGACCGGTGGGCGACGGCCTGGCGCAGGAGGGCCGGCTCGCGGAACTCATAGCAGATCCGCTCGGCGAGGGCGGCGAGAGCCGGACTGGTCGGCGCAGGAGCGCGCCGGGCGCTCACCCCACCCGCGCGAAGACGTAGTCGACCGCGTCGCGCACCGTGCGCAGGCCCTCCATGTCCTCGTCGTCGATGTGGAAACCCACCGTGCGCTCGCCCAGCTCCTCTTCCAGGGCCTCGACCAGCTCGATCAGCGCCAGAGAGTCGGCGTCGAGGTCGTCAGCGAAGGACTGACCCTCGCTGATCTGGCCGGGGTCGATCTCGAGGATGTCGGCCAGGCGGTCGCGGACCAGCTCGAACACGGCCTTGCGGTCCATCGGGCCTCGTTCCACGTGCGTCTCGGCAGGCACGCGGAGGCATCCTACCGGGCGCCACCGGCCCTTCGGAGGGAACCGTCCCGCGGACACCGGCCGTCGAACTCTCGGCCGGGAGAATCAGCCGGCCAACGAGGAGGCAGCGCGTGGGCAAGATCCTGTCCGCCGAGGTGGTCGAAGAGGCGATCCACGACCTGCGCCGGGAGGCGGGGCGGGTGCACGAGCTGCGTTCCGAGCTCCACGCCCATGTGCGGGCCCTGCGGTGGGAGGGCGGCGGTCGCCGGCACTTCGACCAGATCATGGAGGCCCACTTCTGGCGGCTCAACCGCCGCGAGACCGACCTGGAGGAGTCGGCCAGCCTGCTCGCCGGCGTGGCCGACAGCGTGCGCACGGCCACCCGCGAGCTCGACCGGCAGGCCACGGAGGTACGCGCCGCGGCCATCGCCTCGGGCGACGAGCGGGCCTTCCTGGCCGCCCACGGGCTCGCCGAGTACCCGCCCAAGGGCGACCTCGCCTGGCGGACGCTGTGGCGCGAGCTCTACCCCGGCCCGCAGGCCGACCAGCGGGCGTGACCGGCCGCCCCGAGATCGCCCCCGCGGCCCCGGCCGTGCTCACCGGCCACGAGCTGCGGGCCCTGGCCCGGGCCCGGCGCTGGACGCTGCCCCCGTTGCTGGCCGGCGAGCCGGGCGACGACGAGCCCGAGCACGACCTGGTGGCCATGCGGGGGCTGCTGGCCCGCGGGGTGGTGGCCTTCGCCG
>JBIOZN010000536.1:0-5388 GCA_044871175.1 Acidimicrobiales bacterium
GCCACGGGCCCCAGCTGGACGTGCCGCTGGTGACCTCGGAGCTCATCCTGGGCTTCACCGCGCCCTGACGCAGCACGGCGGCGCCCAGCGTTGGACGGATCGGCGCACGGGGCGCTCCGTAGTGTCACGCCATGGATGAAGTCCCCGACATCCGGCTGCGCGGCCTGGTCAAGCGATACGGCGACCTGACCGCCGTCGCAGGCGTGGATCTCGACGTCCACCACGGCGAGTTCTTCACGATGCTCGGCCCCTCGGGCTCCGGCAAGACGACGACGCTGCGCATGATCGCGGGCTTCGAGCGCCCCGACGAGGGCACGGTCGAGCTCGGCGGCGAGGAGGTCTCCGGCCGGCCGCCGTTCGAGCGCGACGTCAACACCGTCTTCCAGGATTACGCGCTCTTCCCGCACCTCAACGTCGCCGACAACGTCGCCTACGGCCTGCGCGTGAAGAAGGTCCCCAAGCGCGAGCGGCGCACCCGCACGGACGAGGCGCTCGAGATGGTGCGCCTGCCCGGGCTCGGCGGCCGCAAGCCCGGCCAGCTCTCGGGCGGCCAGCGCCAGCGCGTCGCCCTGGCCCGGGCCCTCGTGCGCCACCCCCGGCTGCTGTTGCTCGACGACGCCACCAGCGCCCTCGACCCCAGCACGGAGGGCCGCGTGCTGACCGGGCTGCGCCAGCGGTTGGGTGCCGGTGTCACCACCCTCATCGTGGCCACCCGCCCGTCCACCATCGCCCTGGCCGACGAGGTCGTGTACGTGGCCGGCGGCCGGGTGCTCGGACACGCCTCCCATGCCGAGCTGCTCGTCACGGTGCCCGGCTATCGCCGGCTGATCGAGGCCTACGAGCGGGACCGGGCGCCCGCCGAGGAGCCGGCGTGAGCGGTGGGGCCGGCGCGCCCGCGGGCGGCGACGGGCGGGGCGGCGCCGGCGCGGGCGTGGGGGCCGAGTGGGGCGCCGTCGCCACGTTGCGCCGGGGCTGGCGGGCCAGCCCCGAGCTGCGCCGGGGCTTCGCCGCCACGGTCGTGCTGGCCCTGGTGGGAGCGGCCGGACGAGTGGCCGTGCCCGTCCTCGTGCAGCAGTCCATCGACCGGGGCATCGGCGACCCCGACACCGCCGGTGCGGCCGCCGCCGTCGATGTCGGCCTGATCGTCCGTATGGCCCTCGTGGCCGCGGCGGTGATCGTCGTGGGCACGATCGCCACTCGCGCGGCCATCGTGCGGCTGGCGGTGCGCAGCGAAGAGGCCCTGTACGGCATGCGCAGCCGTGCCTTCCGGCGGATCCACCAGCTGTCGCTGGCCGACCAGGCCGAGGAGCGCCGGGGCGCGCTCGTGGCCCGGGTCACGGCCGACGTCGAGACCCTCAGCCAGTTCTTCTCCTGGGGCGGCATCTCCTGGCTGGTGAACGGCGCGCTCATGCTGGCCGTGGTCGTCACCATGGCCGTCTACGACGTCGTGCTCACCGTCGTCGCCCTCGCCGTGGCCGCGCCGTTGGTGCTGGTGCTCCGGCTCGTGCAGCGGCGCCTGGTGCACGCCTACGGGGTGGTGCGCGAGCGGGTGGCGCTGGCCCTCACGGCCGTGTCCGAGGTCGTGATGGGCGCGCCCGTCATCCGGGCCTACGGGCTGGAGCGGGCCAGCACCGAAAGGGTGCACGCCGCCCTGGGGGCCCAGCGTGACGCCCAGATCCGCGCCGGGGAGCTCGGCGCCTACCTGTTCCCGTCGGGGGAGCTGTTCAGCGTCCTCACGGTGGCCGCGGTGGTGGCCGTGGGCGTGGCCCAGGGACCGGGGTCGGGGCTGACGGCGGGCGCCCTGGTGGGTTTCATCTTCCTGGTGTACCGGTTCCTCGAGCCGGTGGCCGAGTTCACCGAGATCCTCGACCAGACCCAGACGGCGGTGGCCGGCTGGCGCCGCGTGCTGGCCCTCATGGAGGCCCCGATCGAGGTGGTCGAGCCCGACCCCGGGGTCGACCTGCCGCCCGGTCCGCCGGCCCTGGAGGTCGACCACGTCACGTTCCGCTACCGGCCGCGGGCCCTGGCCGCCCTCACCGCCGGCGGCGCCGACGATAAGCATGCCGCCCCGGAGCCGGCCCTCGTGGACGTCTCGTTCCGGATCGAGCCGGCCACCGCGGTGGCGGTGGTGGGGGCCACCGGGTCGGGCAAGACGACCCTGGCCAAGCTGCTGACGCGCCTGGCCGATCCCAGCGAAGGCGTCGTGCGGGTCGCCGGCGTCGACCTGCGCCAGGTCCGCTCGCCGTCGCTGCGCTCGACGCTGGTGATGGTGCCCCAGGACGCTTTCTTGTTCGACACCACCATCGGCGCCAACGTCGCCTTCGGGCGGCCCGGCGCGGGCGCCTACGAGGTGCACCTCGCCTTCACCGAGCTCGGCCTGGACGACTGGCTGGCCGGGCTGCCCGACGGGCTGGCCACCCCCGTAGGCGAGCGCGGTGAGCACCTGAGCGTGGGCGAGCGCCAGCTCGTCGCCCTGGCCCGGGCCTACGTCGCCAACCCGTCGTGTCTCATCCTCGACGAGGCGACCTCGGCCGTCGATGCCGCCACCGAAGCGCGCCTGGCGCGGGCGCTCGACAGCCTGGCCCGGGGCCGCACATCGGTCACCATCGCCCACCGCCTGTCGACGGCGGCGCGCGCCGATGTGATCCTCGTGTTCGACCGGGGCCGGCTGGTCGAGCAGGGCGGCCACGAGGAGCTGGTGACCCGGGGCGGGGTCTACGCCGGCCTGCACCGGAGCTGGCTGGACGCCACCGCGAGCGGCCCGGAGCCGGCGGCCCTGCGCACCTGAGCGCGGGTCGCTCGGAGTACGGTGGCCCGCTTGACCACCCACACCCCCCTCCCCGCTCGGCGCCTTGCCCGGTTCGCCGTCGTGGCTGCGCTGGTGGCCGTACCCCTCGCCTGCGGTGACGACGACGACGCCGTCTCCACGGGGGCCAGCAGCGACACGACGCTGGCCGCCACGGATACGACGGTCGCCGCCGGCACCGGCGGCGCCGGCGACTTCTGCACGAAGTACAAGGAGGTCGACGAGCTCTCGGTGCTGAACAACCTCGACCAGGACGCCACGCCCGACCAGATCCAGGCCGCCCTCGACCAGGCGGCGACGGACGTGAACGAGCTCGTCCAGGTGTCACCGGCCGAGGTGCGCGCCGACGTGGAGACCATCGAGGACGCCTTCGGCCGGCTCAAGTCCGCCATCGAGGACGCCAACTACGACATGACCACCCTCTCGACCGACGCTCAGCTGCAGGCGGACCTGTCCAACGGCGACGTCGACGGTGCCGGTCAACGCCTGAGTGATTACTACACGGCGAACTGCAGCTAGTACCGCACTCGTCACCGTCGCGTTCACCCTCGTCGCCGCCGGAGCGTGCTCGGGCGACGGCCACGGCCGCTTCTGCGACGCCGCCAAGGAGCTGCAGTCGGCCGGCGCGTTGGCCGCCAACATCGGCGTGGGCAGCGACCCGGCCCAGGTGCGCCAGGCGTTCGGCACCGCCCGGGACGCCCTCGACCGCATGGCCGACAACGCTCCCGACGCCATCCAGGCCGACGCCACCCAGGTGGCCGACGGCTACGCCCAGGTGGTGGCGGCCATCGACCGCACCGGCGGGGACGTGACGGCGGCCAGCGACGAGGTCTCGGTCGTGCTGGACGACGCCGAGTTCGCCGCCGCTCGTCAACGGCTGGTCACCTTCGCGGCCGAGGAGTGCGGCATCTGACGCCTGCCGGGCGCTGGGAGCCGCCTCAGAACGAAGCAGGCGGCGGTCGGCGGCGGGCGGGCGGCGGCGTGCGCTGGCTACCGTCGGCGGTGACGCCGAGGAGCCGCATGCCACCGTCTGCCTTCCTCCATCCCTTCGCCCGGCCGGCGGCCGAGGACTTCCTGTGCCTCGTGCGGGGCGAGGGGGCCGTCGTGTACGACGACCAGGGCCGGGCCTACGTCGACGCCATGGCCAGCCTGTGGTTCTGCGCCGTCGGGCACGGCCGGGCCGAGATCGCCGACGCCGTGGCCGCCCAGCTCCGCACGCTGGCCGCCTTCCACACCTTCGACCGCTACACCAACGAGCCCGCCGAACGGCTGTGCGCCGCCCTGGTCGAGCGGGCCCCGATGCCCGGAGCCCGGGTGTTCCTCACCACCAGCGGCTCCGAGGCCGTCGACAGCGCCATCAAGCTCGTGCGCGCCGCCCGCTCGCTGGGCGGCGAGGCCCGGCGCCGGCTGGTCGTCAGCCTGGAGGGCGCCTACCACGGCGTCACCTACGGCGGCCTGGCGGCCGGCGGGCTCCCCCTCAACCAGCAGCACTTCGGGGCCATGGTGCCCGACGTCGTGCAGGTCCCGCGCCACGACGCCGGCGCCGTCGCCCGGCTGCTGGGCGAGCGGGGCGACGAGGTGGCGGCCGTGCTGCTCGAGCCCGTGCAGGGCGCCGGCGGCGTGTTCCCCCCGCCGCCCGGCTACCTGGCCGAGCTGCGGCGGCTGTGTGACCAGGCCGGCGCCTGGCTGGTGCTCGACGAGGTCATCTGCGGGTTCGGGCGCCTGGGCGCCATGTGGGGGGCGGAGCATTACGGCGTGCGCCCCGACGCGGTGACCTTCGCCAAGGCGGTGACGTCGGGGTACGTGCCCCTGGGCGGCGTGCTGGTGGGGGCGGCGCTGCGGGAGCGGTTGGAGGCCGATCCCGCCTTCGTGCTGCGCCACGGCCACACCTACAGCGGCCATCCGGGCGCCTGCGCGGCGGCCCTCGCCAACCTCGCCATCCTCGAGGGCGAGGGCCTGATCGAGCGGGCGCCGGCGGTGGGCGAGCGGCTGGCCGCCGGGCTGCGGGCGCTGGCCGGCGAGGGCCGGGTGGCCGAGGTGCGGGGCGACGGCGCGGTGTGGGCCGTCGGCCTGGCCGAGGGGATCGATGCCCTGGAGGTGCGCGACGCCATGGTGGGCGAGGGCGTCATCGCCCGCGCCATCGGCGCGTCCACCATCGCCTTCTGCCCGCCCCTCGTCATCGGCGACGACCAGCTCGACCAGATCGTCGCCGCCCTGGCTGCCACCCTTCCCTGAACCCGTCAGAAGCCGGGGACGCCCTCCTCGCGCTGGACGCCCAGCGAGTTCAGGGTGAACGCCACCAGGTGGTACTGCCCCACCACCATGGGCACCTCGATGAGCTGGCGCTCGTCGTAGCGCTCGCCCAGCGCCTTCCACGTGGCGTCGCTGAGGCAGGCGTCGGCGTGCAACTCGTCGGCCGCCCGCAGCAGCAGGGCGTCGAAGTCGTCCCATCCGGGCGCGTCGGGCCCGTCCTGGACCCGGGCGATCTCGTCGTCGGTGAGCCCGACGGTGCGGGCCAGCACCACGTGCTGGCCCCACTCGTACACCGACCGGCAGTGCCAGCCGGTGCGCAGGATGAGCAG
>JBIOZN010000537.1:0-2816 GCA_044871175.1 Acidimicrobiales bacterium
CTCGGCGTACACGGCCTCGCGCGCCGCCTGCAGCTGGGGCTCGTCGACGATGGCGAAGCGGACCTCACGGGCGAGGTCGGCCACGACGGGGTGCCGCCGCTGGGCGGCGGCGATGACATGGTCGAGAGTGGGCCGGCGCTCCTCGCCCGGTGCGGGCTGCTCGAGCCACCGCTCGAGGATGTCGATCACCACCGGCATCTGGGCCTCGACCCGCTGCTGGGACTGGTGGATCCAGTAGAGCGCTTCTTCGAGGGCGGGTGTCCGTTCCAGATCGGGCACCCCGTAGTGCGCCAGCGCCCGCCGAAGGGCGGCCAGGAACGGGGCCGGCAGCCCCTCGCCGGCCACGTCCAGCGAGCGCAGGTAGGCGTGCAGGTGTTCCTGGGGCGCGCGCACCTGCAGGTCGTCGCCGCCGGTGTCGCCGTCGGGGCCCTCGCGCTCGCCCCGGAACAGCACCCGCAGGTCGGCGAAGGTGACGAGCAGCTCCTCCTCGTCGCGTCCGAGCCCGGCGTCGGCCCTGAGCCGGCGCCCGGCGGCGGCCAGCTCGGCGGCCGCCGCCCGGGCGGCGCCGCCGTCGACGTCGTAGCCCAGCATCAGGCCGCGGAGGAGCGCGACGGCGCGTGCAGCCCGGTCCCGCTCCTCGGGCGGGTCGCCGTCGCCGGCGGGCCGCGGGAGGCGCGCCTCGGCCGGCGCGGTGCCGGCCTCGTCGACGACGGACGCGTCGAGCTGCACGAGCGGCGCCCCGCCGTCGACCTGCTCGTTGGGGCCCCGCAGGACCTCCCGCACCCGCCCGGCGAACGGGGCCGGGACGGCCGTCTCCATCTTCATGCTCTCGATCACCGCTACCGGGTCGCCGGCGGCGACCTCGTCCCCGGGGGCCACCGGGACGGCGACGATCATCCCGGGCGTGGGGGAGCGCACGATGCCCTGGTCGTCGCGGCGGAACCGGTGCGGGACGCCGTCGACCTCCACCAGGTGCCGCTCGCCCTGGGAGCCCGAGACGGCCGACACGACGCGGGCCGACCGCGCGCCGACATGCAGGCGTCGCTCGAAGGGGCCGAGCCTTTCCAGGCTGACGACGGCGGTGGCGCCGTCTCGCTCGACGGCGTACGTGGTGGGTCCCTGCCGGGCCACCCGCAGGCGATAGGCGTGGCCCCGGTGGCGCAGCTCGATCGCGCGGCCCACCTCGGGGTCGCTGCGGGGCCGCCCGCGGAGAGCGGCGGCGTAGAAGTGGGCCTGGTCGGTCTGGCGGCCGAGCTCGTAGGCGTCGACGGCGGCGACCAGCAGGGCCAGGTCGGCGTCGCGGTCGACGGCCACCTGGCCCTGGGCTTCGAGGCGGTCGACGAAGGCATTGTCGACCTGGGCGGCGCGCACCTCGGGCCGGGCGAGGAGGTCGAGCAGGAACCCCTTGTTGGTGCTCCCGCCCTCGATGACGATCGTCGTCTCGTCCAGGGCCCGGCGCAGGCGCACCCGCGCGGTATCGCGGTCCGGCCCCCAGGCCGTGACCTGGGCGACGAGCACGGGGCCGTCCGGGGTGAGGACGTCGCCTTCGGCCACGGCCGCATCGACGCGTACCCCGGGTCCGGCCGCCGGCCGCAGGCGGGCCACGCGACCGGGTGCGGGCGCGAAGCGCCGTTCGGGATCCTCGGCGTTCAGCCGGGCGGTGAGGGCGTGGCCGCGTGTCGGCGGGGACTCGAGCTCGAGCCGGCCGCCCGCCCCGACGTGGAGCTGGAGGCGAACCAGGTCGACGCCGGTGGTCGCCTCGGCGAGGGCGTGCTCGGGCTGCAGGCGGGGGTACAGCTCGAGGAATCGGGGCGGCCCGTCGTCGGGCACGGAGAGGAAGGCGACCGTGGCCGCCCCCCGGTAACCGAGGCGCTGGAGCATCGTGGCCGCCGCCGCCCGCACCCCGTCGGCGTCGGCGTCGCTGAGGTAGGGCGCGGCCGACTCGATGACGAGCCGATCGCCCCGGCGCCGCAGCGTGGCGTCGTGGGGCCCGAACGTCCAGACGCCGCCGGTGCCGTCGGCCACGGCGGCGACCTCGAGGTGGCGTGCCGCCGGGACGAGGGCCTCGAGGTACACCGTGGGGTCGCCGAAGGCGGTCTCGGCCTCGGCGCGGGCCCGCTCGAACACGGCCCGCAGGGCGGCGGCGTCGTCGATCCGGCGGATGCCCGCGCCGCCCCCACCGGCGGCCGCCTTGAGCATCACCGGGTACCCGAGGCCCTCGGCCGCTTCCACGGCCGCCTCGGCGTCGGCCACGGGGCCGCCGCTCCAGGCGACGACGGGGAGGTCGGCCCCGGCGGCCAGGAGCTTCATGGCGACCCGGTCCCGGGCCCGGCCCAGGACCTCCGCGCTCGGCCCGAGGAAGGTCAGGCCGAGGCGCTCACAGGCCGCCGCGGTGGCCGGGTCCTCGGCGGCCCGTCCCCACGCCGGCCAGAGGGCGTCGACGGCGGCGGCCGCCAGTGCGTCGGCCAGGGCCTCGGGACCCGGCCCGGCGAGGGCCACGACCTCGTCGGCCCGTCGCACCATGGCGTCGACCCGTGCAGGGTCGGGGTGGACGGCGACGACCGCCAGCGGCCGGCCCCGCCCGTCACCCACCTCCCGGGCGGTGCGGGTGAAACGGACGGCCGCGTCCACCGGTTCGAGCACGGCGACGCGCTCGAAGCCGGTGAGCACCTCACTCCTCTCCGCACCCTCGGCTACTGGCACCGTTCTCCAGCCTGCTCGCCGCAGGAATCACAGGGGTAGAGGTACAGGTCCTGGCCACGCGGGCCTTGCGACCCGTTTGCCGCCGTCGTACCGCGTGCCGAGCGTTGGGTCAC
>JBIOZN010000538.1:0-5442 GCA_044871175.1 Acidimicrobiales bacterium
TGGCGGGATTCGCGCCGAGACTTCTGGCGCCGGGTGGCCGGGGGTGACGGCACCGTCGGGACCCTGCCCCCGCCCGGACGGCGCAGGGAACTGCGCCGAGCGTCGAGGCGTTCAGAAGGGGTGCCGTCGGTATCGTCCTCCGGGACCAGGGAGGTCCAATGCGTCGCCGTCTGGGTCTGATCGCGCTGCTGTCCGTCGTGCCGCTGATGGCGGCCTGCGCCGGTGTCGACACGCAACTGACCAGCTCGCAGGGCCTCGGCGGCACCCCCACCACCTCCGGCTCACGCACAGGCACCCCCCGCACCACCGATAGCCCCGATACCACCGACAGCAACGGCACCAACTCTCCCGACACCACCGACACCACCACCGACGTGGCCGACGTGCCCGACGTCACCGACCAGCAGGCCAGCGCCTC
Organism: Acidimicrobiales bacterium; assembly: GCA_044871175.1. Taxonomy (GTDB): domain Bacteria; phylum Actinomycetota; class Acidimicrobiia; order Acidimicrobiales; family Ilumatobacteraceae; genus JBIOZN01. The sequence goes on from JBIOZN010000538.1 coordinate 419, forward strand.
GTCGATCGACGGGATGAGCTACGAGGACATCATCGCCAAGTCGGTGGAGGACATCGAGACGTTCTGGCGCGACCAGTACCCGGCGGCCTACGGCAGTGCCTACGAGGAGCTGGCGGGCGGCGTGTGGGCGGCCACGCCCCGGTCACGCAACCTCCCCACCTGCGGCGACGAACGCGTCGATTACCGGGTCGTGCAGGGCAACGCCTTCTACTGCCCCCTCGGTGACTTCATCATGTACGACGACTCCGAACTGTTCCCCCAGATCTACGACGCCTACGGTCCCTTCGTCCTGTCCACGATCCTGGCCCACGAGTGGGGCCATGCCATCCAGAACCGGGCGGGCGTCCAGGAGGCTTCCATCACCATGGAGCAGCAGGCCGACTGCTTCGCGGGTGCCTGGACGCGCTGGATCGCCGACGGCAACTCCAACCAAGGCCTCACGCTGGCCGCAGATCAGAACGACCTGAACGCCGCCATGGCCGGCTTCATCGCCTTCAAGGACCCCGCCGGCCTCGTCTCGTCCGACACCGAAGGTGCGCACGGCTCGGCCTTCGACCGGGTCGGGGCGTTCCGTGACGGGTACAACAACGGCGTCGGCCAGTGCGCCACCTACCCCCAGGACCCCCCGCCGACCTTCGAGTGGCCGTACCAGACCCAGCAGGACGCCTACAACCAGGGCAACCTCCCCTACGACGACCTGCTGGACCCCACGGTGCAGAGCCTCGACCGCTTCTGGCTCCAGGCCTATCAGGCCAAGAACGGCGACTACGCCTCGCTGGCTGCGGGCCTCAAGGTGTACGGGGGCGGGATGGACGCGCCGACGTGCGACGGCAAGACGCTCGATTCCGACATCACCAAGGGCGGCATCTTCTACTGCCAAGCCGACGACTACATCGGCTTCGACGAGCCCGGCCTCATGAAGCCCGTGTACGAAGCCGTCGGTGACTTCGCCGTCTCGCTGCTCATCGCCAATGCCTACGCCCAACGGGCCCAGGATCAGTTGGGCGCGAAAGCCGAGGGCAAGGAGCGCTCGCTGCAGGCCGACTGCCTGAGCGGCGCGTGGGTCAAGGACATCTACGACCGGGCGCAGGCCGGTCAGGACGGCTTCTCGCTGTCGCCGGGCGACCTCGACGAGGGCGTGCAGGCGTTCCTGCGCTTCGCCGACCACGCCTCCACCGACTCGGGGACGCCGTTCGAGCGGGTCGACCGCTTCCGTACCGGCTTCCTGCAGGGGCTGGACGCCTGCGGGTTGTGAGGGCCCGCTCGTAGGCTCACGGGCGCATGGCCGACACGCTCGCCGCCGTCGACGTAGGCACCAACTCCTTCCACCTCGTCGTGGCCCGGGTCCTGGACGGGGACCGCTTCGAGGTGATCGAGCGAGACAAGGAGATGGTGCGCCTCGGGTCGGGTGCGGGCGACATGAAGCAGCTCGACCCCCAGGCGGTCGAGCGCGCCGTGGCCGCCCTCAGCCGCTTCCGGCAGCTGGCGGACGCCCACGGGGCCCCCGTGCGGGCCGTGGCCACCAGCGCCGTGCGGGAGGCCGAGAACCGGGAGGTGCTCCTCCAACGGGCCCGGGACGAAGCGGGCATCGAGATCGAGGTCATCTCCGGGGTCGAGGAGGCCCGCCTCATCCACCTCGGGGTCCTGCAAGCCATCCCGGCGTTCGACGACCACCTCTTCCTGGTCGACATCGGCGGCGGCTCCACCGAGCTCCTCTTCGGCCATCAGGGTGAGGTCGACGCCGCCCGGAGCGTGAAGCTCGGAGCCGTCCGCCTCACCGACCGCTTCTTCCCGGGTGAACGCCTGCATCCGGCCGCCGTCAGCTCGTGCCGCACCTGGGTGCGCGCCATGCTCACGCCCTTCGCCCACGACACTGCCGCCCTCCCCCGCGACGTCGCCATCGGCAGCTCGGGCACGGTCCAGGCCGTGGCCCAGATCGCCCATGCCCTCGCCAGCCAGGAACCGCCGCAGTCGTGGAACTGCTACGCACTGACGCGCCCGCAGGTGGGCGAGGTGGTCACCCGGCTGGCCCGCGCCGGCACCGTCGCCGAGCGCCGCAAGGTGCCCGGGCTCGAGCCCCGGCGAGCCGACATCATCCTCGCCGGCGCGCTGCTCCTCGAGCAGGTGCTGGAGGTCTTCGCCCTCGAGACCCTGGTCGTCAGCGACTACGCGCTGCGCGAGGGCGTGCTCCTCGACACGGTCCAGCGCACGCGAGGCGGCTCCCTGCACCACCTGCGCGAGCTGTCCCGGCGCAGCGTGCGGCACCTGGCCGAGGCGTGCGACGAGGACGTCGGGCACTCGACCCACGTCGCGCAACTCGCCCTCCAGCTCTTCGACGCCACGCAGCCGTTGCACGGGCTCGACGAGGGGTGTCGCGAATACCTGGAGGCCGGGGCGCTGCTGGCCAACGTGGGCCTGTCGATCGCCCACAGCCAGCACCACCGCCACTCGTATTACGTCATCCGCAACTCCGAACGGCTCATCGGGTTCACCGACGGCGAGATCGAGATCATCGCCCAGGTCGCGCGCTACCACCGCAAGAGCGCCCCCAAGGTCAGCCACCCCGAGTTCGCCCGGCTGCGGCCCGACGAGCGTGCCATCGTGCGGGCGCTGGCGGCCATCCTGCGCATCGCCATTGGCCTCGACCGCGGCCACGACGCCCGAGTCGCCGCCGTCACCACGCGGCGCGAGCGCGGTGGACTGGTGATCAGCGCCCACCCGGCCGGCACCGCCGACATCGGTCTCGAGCTCTACTCGGCCGAACAGCGCACGGCGTTGCTGGCCGACGTTCTCGGAATGCCGGTCAGCGTCGCCGCCGGGACGGCCCTCACCCTCGAAGTCGCCGGCGCATGAGCAGGGGCCGGGGGATCGCCGGCGTCGCCGTGGCCCTCAGCCTGCTCGTTGCCGCCGCCTGCTCGGGCGGTCGCGACGAGGGCGTGGCCGCCGAGACGGCGGCATCGTCGCCCGGCCGCGCCGCGGGCGGGGCCGGCGCCGGCGCCCCGACGTCGCACGGCCCGGAGCCGGCGGACGCAAGCACGCCTCCCGGCGCCACACCCAGGGCCACCTCTCCCGGGGCCCCACCTTCGGCGCCTACGCCCTCCGCGGTCCCCGCCCCCCCGAGCACGGGGCCGGGCCCCGCAGCCCCCACCCCGGCGAACGGCCCGGGCGTGGAGGGCCCCGCCGGCGACGCCTTCTGGGTGCCGCCCGACCCCCTCCCTGCCGGCCAACCCGGCGACGTGATCTGGACGCGGCACCTGCCCGCCCCCGTCGCCGGCAGCGAGGCGTGGCTCGTGCTCTACCGGTCGACGACCGCGCAGGGCGATCCCGTCGCCGTGTCCGGCGTCGTCCTCGTGCCGCCGGGCGAACCGGCGCCCGGAGGCCGGCCCGTCGTCACCCTCGCCCACGGCACCACCGGCATGGCCGACCAGTGCGCGCCCTCGCGCCGCATCGCCGCGGGCGGCAGCACCGAGCTGTCCCTGGTGGGCCCGGCTGCCGCCGCCCAGGGTTGGCTGGTGGTGGCCACCGACTACCAGGGCCTGGGCACACCCGGCGTCCACCCGTACCTGGTGGGCCACAGCGAGGCCCGCAACGTGCTCGACCTCGTGCGCGCCGCCGAGCGCATGCCCGCCACGGGCGCCACGACCACGTCTCCGGTGGTGGTCATCGGGCATTCCCAGGGCGGTGGCGCATCGGCCTTCGCCGCCGAACTGGCCCCCACCTACGCCCCCGATCTCGACGTGCGCGCCGCCGTCGCCGGGGCGCCCGCCACCGAGCTCGACGCCGTCGACGACGCCAGCATCGCTGGTGGTCCCACCTTCGGCTTCGTGATGATGATCGTCGCCGGGTTCGAGGCCGGCTACCCGCGGCTCCCCATCGACGCCGTGCTGATGCCCGCCGGTCAGGAGCTACTCCCCCGGGTCGAGCAGGGTTGCGTCAGCGACGTGCTGCGGGATTTCGCTGACGACGACCCGGCGGCCTTGCTCGTCGATGGCGCCAACCCGGAGTGGGCGGCTGCCCTCGAGGAGAACACGGCCGGGCGCCAGGGCACGCCCGTGCCCGTGTACGTGTTCCACGGGGATGCCGACATGATCGTGCCCCCCGCCTGGAGCGCCGACTACCAGGCGCGGGCCTGTGCCGCCGGCACCAATGTGACCCGCACCGTCTACCCGGGCCTCGACCATGTCACGGTGCTGCTGAGCGCCTTGCCCGCTGCCTTTGACTGGCTCTCGGCCCGGGTGGCCGGAGTGCCCGCGCCGCCCGGCTGCCCCTGACGCCCACGCCGCCGGATCTTCGTGGGCTCACTGCTGGCCGCCCTCGGGCTTGTGTTCGTCGCCGAACTGGGCGACAAGACCCAGCTCGTCGCCCTCGGCATGGGCGCCCGGCACCGCTTGGCCCCGGTGCTCGCGGGCATTGCCCTCGGCTACGCCGTCACCAACCTGTTGTCGGTGGTCATCGGCAGCGTGCTCGGCGCCGCCCTGCCGACGCGTGCCATCGGGATTGGCGGGGGTCTGCTGTTCCTCGGCTTTGCCGTGTGGACGTGGCGCGCCGGCGAACAGGAGCCCGACGGCGGCGGACCGGGCGAAGACGCCGACCAGGCCCGGCACGAGGTCCGGCCGGCGCCCCCCGGCCGGTCGGTGGTGCTCACCGTGGCCGGCGCCATCATCGTGGCCGAGATGGGTGACAAGACGATGCTGGCCACCGCGACGCTGGCGGCCAAGGGCGATCCCGTCCTCGTCTGGATCGGCGCCACCATCGGCATCATCCTCGCCGGCACCCTCGGGGTGCTCGTGGGGCGGGCCGTCGGTACCCGCCTGCCCGAACGGACCACCCGGATCGCCTCGAGTCTCCTGTTCGCCGGCTTCGGCATTGCCCTGCTGGCCGGCGCCATCTGGGACTGACCGGGACCCGACCGACGGCGCTTCGGGCAGGAATCCGCACCTCTACGGTGCAGATGGCTGCCTTGGGCAGGGATGTGCACCTCTACGGTGCAGATGGCTGCCTCGGGCAGGGACGGGACGCGCCGG
>JBIOZN010000539.1:0-2122 GCA_044871175.1 Acidimicrobiales bacterium
CCGCCGACGGTGGCCCCGGCGTCGCCCCCGGAGCGACCGGGGAAGCCCGAGAGGAAGGACACCATGCCGACACGCGTGCTGGCCGTTGACGACGAGCCCCAGGTGCTGCGCCTGATCGAGGTCAAGCTCAAGAAGGCCGGGTTCGACGTGCTCACCGCCCGCGACGGGGAGGAGGGGCTGAGCACCGCCCTCAGCGAGCGCCCGGACGTCGTCCTGCTGGACGTGATGATGCCCCGCATGGACGGGTTCACGGCCGCGAGCAAGATCAAGGAGCAGCTCGACCCGGCGCCGCTGATCCTGATGCTGACCGCCAAGGGGCAGGAGTCGGACGTGGTCCGGGGGCTCTCCGGTGGGGCCGACGACTACATCATCAAGCCCTTCTCCCCCCGCGAGCTGCTGGCGCGGATCAACGTCGCCCTGATCAAGGCCGGCAAGTCGGCCGCCGTCGGGCAGGAAGCGTAGGCCAGCGATGCGCGCTGCACCGCCCGGGGCCCTCCCCGCGGCCGCCGACGGTGGCCCCGGCGTCGCCCCCGGAGCGACGCCGCCCGAGGCCGCGCCGCCCGAGGCCGCGCCGCCCGAGGCCGCGCCGGGGCCGCGCGGGGCGGGGCGGGCGTACTGGCAGGCCCGAGGGATCGCCGAGCTGGCCCTCGGCCGCTTCGCCCTCGCCGTCGAGCAGGACGACCGCCCGGCGCAGCGGCGCGCCTTCTACCTGCTGACCGGCTACTACGCGCGCACGCGCCGCATCGTGCGCACGGCGCTGGCCGCGGGCAACGAGCCCCTCTTCCGGGCCGCGCTCGGCAACCTGATCGCCCTGCACCGCCCGCTGGCCCAGATGCACCGCGCGGCGCCGGCCGCCGTCCCCCTGGCCGTCGTCCTCGACCGCGCGGCGCGCGACGACCTGACCCGGGACGCGGTGGTGCGGGTGCTCGGCGAGAGCCCCGAGCCGCTGGCCGAGGCGACGATCGTGGAGCGCGTCAACGGGCTCGACCTGGTGGGGGAGGTGGGGCCCGGCACCGTCCGGCGCCACCTGGCCGACCTGCAGGCCTCCGGCCACGCGGTGCGCGCCGGCGCCGGGTACGCCCGGGCCCGCCGGACGTACACCGAGGCCGACGTCGACGCGGCCAGCCTGCAGTCGCTCCTCGGCCCGGACCTGCACGCCCTTCTCGCCGCCGGCGGCTTCCGGGGCTTGAGCGACGTCGAGGCGCGCCCGGCCGCCTTCCGCGCCCGCTTCGCCGAGGCGACGCCGTTCGGCCCGGCGACGGCCGACCTGGTGGTGGAGGCGGCCGCGACGCTGCTCGACACGCGCCCGGCCCGCCCCAGCGGGTGGCACCACGCCGACCTGCTCCGCTCCCCCTACCCGCGGCCGTACCAGTACGAGGCCTTCGCCGTCTTCCGCGGCGGCGGCTACCAGGGCCAGCTCGTGGAGTCGCCCACCGGCAGCGGCAAAACGATGATCGGGATGCTGTGCATCCAGGACTGGCTGCGCACCCTGCGCCCGGGGGAGTCGGTCCTCGTCGCCGTGCCCACCGCCAACTACCAGCAGCAGTGGATCGGGGAGCTGTGCTACCGGCCCACGGGACTGCGCCTGCCCCCCGAGCTCGTCTTCGCGGGGACGCCGGGCCAGCTGGAGCGCTTCCAGCGCCGCACCGGCAGCCACCCGGCCGTGGTGCTGGTGACCTACGCCGCCCTGGCCCAGACGGGGTCGGGCGTGGGCAAGGGCGGGTTCGACGTCGACGCGATCGAGACCTTCCTGCAGGCGGCGAACGTGCAGTACGTCGTCCTGGACGAGGTGCACAAGGTCGTCGAGGACCTGCGCAGCGTCTCGGCCGACGTGACCCGGCACCTCGTGGAGTGGCTGCGCGACGGGAGCATCCGCGGCCTGATCGGCTTCTCCGGCACCGCCGAGGCCTACCGCGCCCGGTTCGCCGCCCTCGGCCTGACCCTGGCGCACAGCATCCCCCTGGACACCCTCGTCGGCTACGGCTTCGTCGCCCCCTTCGCCGAGTTCGGGGCCCCGTTCGCCCACTCCGCCCGCGAGCGGCGCATCCGCGACCTGCTGGACGCGTACAAGGCCCACGTCCTGGACTACTTCCGGCTGCTCGGCGCCCCCCGCCTGCGCCGC
>JBIOZN010000540.1:0-10037 GCA_044871175.1 Acidimicrobiales bacterium
AACTCGCACTACCTGGTCGAGCCGTTCCACTCCGCCGGCATCACGGCGCAGGTCAATCTCGTGCTCCTCACCGTGCTGCTGGTGCCCACGACGGTGGCGTACACCGCGGTCACCGTCCGTTCCCGGCACCGCTGAGATCGCCGCGCTCGCCGTCTCGCCCGGCCGCCGCGCCGCCCGCCGCCCCACCCGGCCCCCGCGCTGCTGCCGCCCCGCCGCCCCGCGCCAACGCGCAACTGTCGTCACTTTCGGTCGTGACACAACGGAAAGCGACGAAAGTGGCGAGCCCTAGCGCGGGATGAGGACGAGGTCGTCACGGTGGACGACCTCGTGGGGCACCGCCGGGGGTAGCTCCGACGTCCGCTTGCGGGCCACCGCCCGCAGGGTCTCGGCGTCGATCGCCACCATGCCGCGAGCGAAGACATCGCCCTGGGGGCCTTCGACGCTCACCGTGTCACCCTCGTCGAAGTCGCCGCGCACGTGCACCACGCCGGCAGGCAGCAGGGAGACGCCCCGCTCGATGAGGGCCCGTCGCGCCCCTTCGTCCACCACCACCACGCCGGCGACCGCGCTGGCGAACGCGATCCACAGCTTGCGGGCGGGAAGCCGCCGGTCGTGGGCGTGGAACAGCGTGCCCACGCCGGGCTCAGCCGCCACCGCCGCGGGCAACACGCCGGGGCGGTCGGCCTGGGCGATCACCGCTCGGGTGCCCGACCACGACGCGATGCGGGCGGCGGCCAGCTTGGAGGCCATGCCCCCCCGGCCGCGGCTGCTGCCGGCACCACCGGCCACCACGTCGAGCACGGGGTCGTCGGCCGCCACCTCGGCCACCAAGGGCGCCTCCGGGTCGGCCCGGGGATCGGCCCGGTAGAGGCCGGGCGTGTCGGTGAGCAGCACCAGGACATCGGCGCTCACGAGGTGGGCCACCAGGGCGGCCAGGCGGTCGTTGTCGCCGAAGCGGATCTCGTCGACGGCGATGGCGTCGTTCTCGTTCACCACCGGCACGCAGCCCAGTTCGAGCAGGCGCAGCAGCGTGCCCCGGGCGTGCAGGTACTGGCGCCGGTTCACGAAGTCGTGGGGCACCAGCAGGACCTGGGCCCCCACCAGGCCGTGGCGGGCCAGGGTGTCGTCGTACACCCGCATGAGCCGGCTCTGGCCGGCGGCCGACAGTGCCTGGAGGGTGGCCAGGTCGTGGGGCCGGACCTCGAGGCCGAGCGCGGCGACACCGGCGGCCACCGCCCCCGAGCTGACGATGACGACCCGCTCGCCCTGCCGGCGCAGCTCGGCCACCTCGGCCACCAGCTTGGCCACCGCGGCGAGGTCGACCGCGCCCTGGGCGTCGGTCAGCGACGACGAGCCGATCTTGGCGACGACCGTGCCCATCGCGATCTCAGGCGTCGGGCTCGTAGGTGAAGGAGAACTCGCCCACGTGCACGACATCGCCCGGAGCGGCACCGGCGCGCGCCAGCGCCCGGCCGACGCCCAGGCGCTTCAGCCGGTGGTCGACGTAGGCGAGGGCGCCCGGAGCAGTGAGGTCGGACAGGGCGACGGCCCGTTCGGCCGCCCGTCCCTGCACCCGGAACTCGCCGCTGTCGGTGCGCTCGACGTGGACGCCCTCGGGCGCCGGCCGGTGGACGACGAAGCCGGGCTCGGGCACGGGCGTGGCGGCACGGGCCTCGGTGACCAGACGCGAGAGGGTGCCCACCGCCTCGGCCACGCCCTGGCCGGTCACCGCCGAGATGCGCGGCCCGTCCCAGTCGACCTCGGGCGGGGCGACATCGGCCTTGGTGCCCACGACGAACTGAGGGCGGGCGAGCAGCTCGGGCCGGTACGACTCGAGCTCGCGCCGCAGGACCTCCAGCTGCTCCTTGGGGGGGCGCCCGTCCATCGGCGCCAGGTCGACCAGCACGGCCAGCACCCGCGCCCGCTCGATGTGGCGCAGGAAGCGGTCACCGAGGCCCCGCCCCTCGCTCGCCCCCTCGATCAACCCGGGGATGTCGGCCACGACGAACTCGACATCGTCGCGGCGCACGACGCCCAGGTGGGGTTCGAGGGTGGTGAACGGGTAGTCGGCGATCTTGGGCTTGGCCGCCGAGATCCGGCTGATGAACGTGCTCTTCCCGGCGTTGGGGAAGCCGACGAGGGCGACGTCGGCGGCCAGCTTCAGCTCGAGCCGCAGCCAGCGCTCCTCGCCCCGCTCGCCCTGCTCGGCGAAGGCGGGGGCGCGGCGGGCGTTGGTGAGGAAGCGGGCGTTGCCCCGCCCGCCCCGTCCCCCGGCGGCGGCCTGCCACCGGTCACCGGGATGGACGAGGTCGGCCACGACGTCGCCGGTGTACAGGTCGCGCACGACGGTGCCGACGGGTACCGGGATCTCGAGGTCGGCGCCCCGCCGGCCGTGGCGCTCCTTGCCCTGGCCGTGGGTGCCGTCCTCGGCCCGCCGGTGGGGATGATCACGGAACGCCAGCAGCGAGGCGACGTTGTGGTCGGCCACCAGCCAGACGTCGCCGCCCGCCCCGCCGTCACCGCCGTTCGGGCCCCCCTTCACCACCGGCCCCTCCCGCCGCATCGACACCGCCCCCGCTCCGCCGTCACCGGCGCGCACGTTGAGCTGGCACTCGTCGACGAACTGCTCTTGGCTGCGCCCGGCCACGGGGAGGCCACGCTACCGGCGGGTTGCGGCCGGGCGGACGGCGGCGGGGCGGGCGGGGCCCGGGCGCCAGAACGCGCTTCAGTACGCGTAAACCGGCGCAGGGCCCGCTGAGCGCGCACAGAAGCGCCTCGGCGGGGGCCGGGCGGCGCTGGTCGGCGCCGCCATCACCCGATGCGCCGTAGCCGCGTGGCGGGGCGGCCCGGCCCGGCGCCGGTACCGTGGCGCCGTGACGGAACGAGCCCGGCGATGGGCGGCCACGATGGCCGGCGAGCCCGGAGGGGATCGCCTCCGGTTGGCGCACGGCGACAGCGCCCGGGCGGGCGGGGCGCGCCTCGGCCCGCCGGCGCTGGTGACGCGTGAGGAACGGGAAGCCGCCGAAGCGGCAGTGCTGGCGCCGGGGGCGACTCGTGCCGTGGCCGCCGGCCACCGGGCGCGCCCCGAGGAGCCCTGCCCCTGGCGGACATGCTTCGAGCGCGACCGCGACCGGATCCTCCACGCCGCCGCCTTCCGGCGGCTGGCGGGCAAGACGCAAGTCTTCGTGTTCCCCGCCGACCACCAGCGCACCCGGCTCACCCACGCCCTCGAGGTCGCCCAGGTGGCCACTGCGGTAGCGCGCGCCCTGGGCCTCAACGTGGCCCTCACCGAGGCCATCGCCCTCGGCCACGACTGCGGCCACGGTCCGGGTGGCCACGCCAGCGAGGACGCCCTCAGCCCTTACGTCGAGGGCGGCTACGAGCACGCCGTCTGGGGCGCCGACGTCGTCCTGGCCCCCCTCAACCTGTGCACCGAGACCCTCGACGGGATCCGCAACCACTCGTGGAGCCGGCCCGCACCCGCCACCCCCGAGGGTGAGGTGGTGAGCTGGGCCGACCGCATCGCCTACGTGTGCCACGACTTCGAAGACGCCGTGGCCGCCGGCATCGTCACTCCGGACAGGCTGCCGGCGGCCGTCCGGGCGCGCTGCGGTGCCGGCCGGGCGCGCCAGCTCGCGACCTTCGTGACCTCGATGGTGACGGCCTCGGCCGCCGCCGGCCACGTTGGCATGGCGCCCGCCGAAGCCGACGCCCTGGCCGCGTTCCGGCAGTTCAACTACGAGCACGTGTACCTGCGGCCGGCCTCGGTGGCCCAGGCCGAGGCGGTGATCGCCGTGCTACGCGCCCTGGTGGAGCATTACGCCGACCGCCCCGATCCCCGCCACGGCCTCGAACCGGGCAGCGCCGACGCCCTGCGGGCGGCCGTGACCTACGTGGGCGGGATGACCGACCGCTACGCCTGCACCCAGGCCGTCACCCTGCTCGGCTGGGACCCCGACAAGCTCCCCCGGGCCGTCTGATCCGGCTGAGTTTGCACCCTGAGAGCCCATAGTTGGCGCTCAGGGTGCAAACCCGGATTCAGGCGTCGGCGGTGAGGACGTCGACCAGCTTGCGGCCCTTGCGGGCGCCGAACTTCACCTTGCCGTCGGCGGTGGCGAACAGCGTGTCGTCGCCACCCCGGCCCACGTTCTGCCCGGGGTGGAAGCGGGTGCCCCGCTGGCGCACGATGATCGTGCCGGCGCGCACGGCGGTGCCGTCGAAGACCTTCACACCCAGGCGCTGGGCATTGGAGTCCCGCCCGTTGCGCGTCGAACCGCCACCTTTGGTCTTGGACATGACGTGCTCCTGTTCAGCCGGTGGCGATCCCGGTGATCTCGATCGTGGTGTACCGCTGGCGGTGCCCGTAGCGGCGGCGCTGGCGCGACTTGGGCTTGTACGTGAACCCGTCGATCTTCGGCCCCTTGGCCTCGCCCACGACTCGAGCGGTGACCGTGGCCCCTTCCAACTGGGCCGGCGTGGCCAGCACGGTGTCGCCGTCGACCACCAGCACGGGGCGGAACGTCAACTCGGCGCCGTCGCCCCCGTCGAGGCGCTCGACGTTGACGCGCTGGCCCTGGCTGACCCGTTCCTGCTTCCCGCCGGTGGCGATGACTGCGTACATAGCGACGGGCGAGGCTAGCGGCCCGCGCCCCCGCCGGGCAACGCGCGCCGCCGGTGCCCAGAAAGACGGTGAAGTCCGCTCACGGCGCCTCCGGCACAGGAGCCACGGCCAGCTCGGCCAGGGCCTTGGCGACGTCGGAACGAAACGGTGGCCCCCACGGGATGGTGACGTCGTACACCGGCGTCAGGTTGACGATCCGGCTGAGCGTGGTGAAGTCGCGGTTCAGCACGTCCGGTCGGCGCCACCCGTGCACCCGCGGGAACGACAGCAGGGCGAACAGCGCGTCGCTCGGCGGCAGGCGACGGGGCTCGACCTCCGACGCCGTGCGGGACGGCGAGGGGATCACGATCGCGGCGAGCGGCCGCGGCTCGAGCGGAGCGGGTACGGGCGCGGGGGCGAACGCCAGCCGCTCGTCGGCCGTCGCGCGCGTCCGGCCTTCCGGCCGGGCCTGTGCGATCGCGGCGGCGGCGGCCCGCAGGCGGAGCTCACGGGCGCCGCCCAGACACGTCACCGGCGGACCCGGATCGACCGTCAGCACGTCGTCGGTGACGAGCGTCGCGCCGTCGATGCACAGCAATGCGGCGACCGTCGACTTGCCCCGTCCTGACTGCCCGACGAACGCGAGGGCGGGGCCGTGGACGGCCACCGCGCTTGCGTGCAGCACGGTGTCGCCGCGCATCGCGAGCAGGAATGCGCTCGCCGTTCCCGCCATGAGGATCGGTAGCAGGTGGGCGCGACCGGACGGGTCGCGCCGGACCTGCACCTCGTCGAGGTCGGCCGAGATGAGGAACTCGCCGCAATGGCGGAAGCGCAGCCGGTAGCCCGCCTCGGTCGACGTGGCGGTGTACCACGAGTCCTCTTCGGACCCGTACACGGCGATCACCTCACCGGGCGGGGTCTCGCGCGAGTCGAGGATGTCGTCTCCCCAGCGGACGTCGACGTCCCAGCCGTCGCCATCGACCGACGGCAGGTCGAGCTCGACCTCCGAACGGAGGCGCAGGCCGCACTGGGCGTACACCGGAGGGCCGCTCACACCCGCCCCTCCACCGGCGTTTGCTGGAAGGCGCGGAAGCCGGTGACCGTCTCCAGCGGACGACCGTCGATCTCCAGCCACGCGTGCGCATGGATCGAGTCACCCGTGCCGGCGACGCCGAGGCGAACCGCGGGGTCGAGGTCGCGTATCAGGTGACCGCCGACCAGGGCCCGACGCAGACACGGCCCGCGGCTGAACGGCCATGCGTCGGCAACCCTTCGCGTGCAACGCAACTGTCGCTCCGCACGTGGTGGCAGCTCGCGGACCGCCAGCCGTTCGGGGTCGGCCCGTGCCGGCTGGAAGTCGACGCGGACGCCGAGCAGCCGGCTCAGGCGAGGGAGCGGGACCGAACGGATGAGCAGCTCCACGATGACGAGGATCGAGACGGCGTGCAGCGTCGTCAGCCATTCGTGGGGCGGCAGCCGCAGCGCGCCACGGATCTTGCGACCGAGGCGACGGCTACTCGGCAAGGAGACCACGCGCGCGGAGGTCGGCCAGGAACGCCGCCACGTCGGCGCCGGCGCGCTCCTCGTCGATGCCGTAGCGGTCGATCAGCGCCGCCCGCAGATCGCTCTCGGTACACGGCTCGGCGAGCGCTTCCCACAGCACGCGCCCGCTGCCGTTGAGCTTGAGGTACACCGAGCCGGCCAGGTCGAGCACCACGATGTCGTCGCCCGCCACCTGCCACGTCAGGTCGGCCTGCCGGAGCTGCACCGTCACCCCATTCCAACGATTACCAATTGCCCGAGCCGGTCGCTGGCTGCACCGCCACCCGTATGCTACCGGACCGGGTGGACGACTCGCCGTACGTGATGAGCCCGACCGAGGTCGCCTGGGGATATCCGCTGGGCCACATCGGGACGTTGGCGCCGCCGTCGGACCCCACGGCCGGGCCGCGCCAGGCGCTGGAACGAGTCGTCAGGGTCGCGCTCGAGCGACCGCCGTGCGGCGTGGCGTTCTCGGGGGGCAGGGATTCGTCGCTGGTGCTCGCAGTGGCCGCACACGTGGCCCGGCGCGACGGTCTGCCCGAACCGGTTCCGATCACCTGGATCTTCCCCGACGTGGCCGAAAGCGAGGAGGTCGATTGGCAGGAGACCGTCATTCGCCATCTCGGGTTGTCGAACTGGCAGCGACTCGTCTTCCACGACGAGCTCGATGTCATCGGGCCGCTGGCCGCCGCGCACCTCGTCGAGCACGGGGTCCTGTGGCCGCCGACGCTCGCCAACGATCGGCCGCTCCTGGAAACCGTCCACGGCGGATCGCTGCTCGACGGCGAGGGTGGCGACGAGGTGCTCGGCGTCGCCGCCCACCGCGTCGCTCCGTTGACGCGCGTCTTCCGTGCGCCGCGAACCGTGCGAAGGCGTCATATCCGCGCGGCGCTCGGCGCCCTGGCTCCCGCCGCCGCGCGAGGGCGTCAGGCGCGCCGTCGCTTCGAGCAGCAGCCGATCACGTGGCTGCGGCCGGCGGCCAGGGACGGGCTCCTCGAGGCGCTGAAGGACGCCGAACGGCACCGGCCACTCTCGTTCGCCACCAGCGTGCGCATGGTTCCGTGCCGACGCACGCAGGTGCTCCTGGCGCGCAACCGCCGGATCCTCGCCCGCCAGTACGAGGTCGAAGTGTCGAGCCCGCTGCTGGACCCGGGGTTCGTCCACGCGCTCGCCGGCGACGGCGGCCTGCTGGGCCCGGGAGACCGCACTGCGGCGCTCCGCCGACTCGCGCCTGACCTGCTCCCCGACGAGGTGCTGGCCCGCACGAGCAAGGCCACGTTCACGCGGTGTTTCATGGGACGTGCGACTCGCGAGTTCGCCGAAGGCTGGGCCGGTGACGGGGTGGATGCCGACCTGGTGGACCCGGACGAACTGCGGCGCATCTGGCGCGGCGCCACACCCGTGGCGCCGACCGCCGCGCTGCTGCAGTCGGCCTGGCTGGGAAGTCAGGTCTCCGCCCGCGCCGCAGGCCGGGGATAGGTCGGATGGCCCGTTGTGACCGGCCGCGACGGCTGACAAACTGCGCCCGCCGTCGAGAGGTGGATCCTGCAGGGTGCCGCCCTGAAGGTCGGCGGTCGGACATCCATTCGAGGATCAAAGGACTGAGTTGTGAGCACCTACCAGACCCCGGCCATCATCGAGCTCGGCTCGGTGGCCGATTTCACCCGCGCCGACTCCTTCGCACTCGCGTTCGACGGGCGCATCTTCCGCGGGAACGACCCGCACCCCACCAGCTGAAGCACGACGAGACCCAGGCGACGGCCCCGGGCCATCGCCCCGGGGTCGTAGCCCGCCTCGATGCCGACGATCGGCGTCAGTGGGCGAAGCCGTAGCGATCGGCCTGCAAATTGAACAAGTCGCGGTACAACCCGCCCGCGGCCATCAGCTCGTCGTGCGAGCCCATCTCCACGACCTCGCCCTGATCGAGCACCATCACCACGTCGGCCGAGCGCACCGTGGCGAAACGGTGGGAGACGAAGATCACGATCCGGTCGTGGCCGAGCGATTGCAGCAGGTCGAACAGCTCGGCTTCACCGCGCGGATCGAGGGATGCGGACGGCTCGTCGAGGATGACCATCGCCGCGTCCCGGAACAGCGCTCGCGCGATCGCCACGCGCTGCCACTGGCCGATCGAGATGTCGATGCCACCGGAGAAGGCCTTCCCTAGGCGCGTCTCGAGCCCCGCTGGATGGGCCTCGATCAGCTCGTCGATGCCCGCCTGGCGCGCCGCCAGGAGGATCGCGGCGTCGTCGTCGAGCCGGGACGCGTCGCCGAGCCCGATGGCGCGGCGGAGCGTCAGCATGTACCGAGCGAAATCCTGGAACACCGGAGCGATCTGCGCCCGCACGAGGTAAGGATCACAACCGGCGAGGTCGACGCCATCCCAGCGGATGACTCCTCGCGTCGTCGGCAGCAGCCGGCACAGCAGCTTGGCGAGCGTCGTCTTGCCCGACCCGTTGGCGCCGACGACGGCCATCGTCTGACCCCGGCGCAGCTCGAAGCTCACGCTGCGCACGGCATCGTCCAACGCGCCCGGATACCGGTAGCCGGCGCCCTCGACGGTGAGCACCGTCGGCGGGACCGGTGGGCGGCCCTTGGGCCGTTGCTCACGGATGACGGGCAACGTCGCCCGGAAGCTCTCGAAGTCGCGCAGGAACGTCACGCCCTCGTGGACCGTGTTGAAGGCGGCCCCGGCTGACTGCAGCCGGCTGCTGAGCTGCTGGAGCCCGACGATGGCCACGGCGGCGTCGCCAATGGTGATCGACCCACGGCCGGCCAGGATCAAGGCGAACGACAGCGTGGCGATCAGCACGGCGGTGGTGACAAACGAGCCCACCGTCGTCAGCGCCAGGCGCCGGCGGACGAGGGCTCGCAGCTGCGACATGCGCGTGTCCCACAACGCGCCGTGCCATCGGCGCAACGTCGGGGTCACGTCGTAGGCCCGGATCTCCTTGGCCTCGACGCGATCAGTCATCACGTACTCGAGGTAGGAACGGTCGCGCTGGAGCTCGGTCTGCTGGCGCTCGAGCTCGTAGCGCGCTCGGTTGTTCCTGACGTTCACCAGCGCAATCGGCAGGTAGCCGAGCACAGCGATCGGCACCAGGACGGGCGCCACCGTCATGAGCACGACGACGACGCCGACGGCGACGACCAGTGTCGATGCGATCGTGACCAGCCCGAACACGACGGCCGACGACTGCCCACCGGCGGCGAACCTCGCCCGCTGCAGCCGATCGTGGAACTCGGAGCCTTCGTAGGCCTCGAGCTCGACCTCGGTCGCGACGTCGAGGATCTCGTCCATCGTGCGACGGGAGACCTGCTCGGCGAGCGGGATCCGGAGCTCGGTGGCAATCGCCTGGCTGAGCGCGGCGAGCATCAGCAGCGCTCCGAGGGCGGCCAGGTACGGGGCCAGATCGCTCGCGCCGACGTGATCGCGATCGGCCAGCAGGTTGAGCAGCGTCCGGCCGACCAGCAGTTGCCCGGCGATGGACGCCGACGTCACGACCGTGGCGCCGAGGATCACCAGGAGCTGGCGCCGACCCGACGAGTAGACGAGGGAGATCGCCAGCCGGATCGTGCGCGCCGCGCTCCGGCCTCTCATCAGCGGATCGAGGTCGACACGGCGTGGAGGAAGCTCGCCTTCTCGTCCGGGCTGTCGGTCTCGTTCGGGGCCGGCGGCAGGATCACGCGCCGGACCGAGCGGACGCTCCTTATCGGGACGGCGGACAGGCTCGTCACGGCCGACGACCGTACCGACCGCGTGAACGTCCGCGTGAGGGTCGGACGCTCGTGGAGCTGCACGGGATGCACCACTCGGCACATGAGCCGATCGGCGGCCCTCAACGGTGCCGGAGCGAGGGCGTCAACGATCTCTCCTGGAACCGCCGCGCCGACC
>JBIOZN010000541.1:0-5172 GCA_044871175.1 Acidimicrobiales bacterium
CCGCAGCCCGTAGAGGACGGCCAGACGGAACCCGACCGCCCACCGGTGGGTGGACGTGACCGCCAGGAACCGGGCCACCTCCGCCTCGCTCCACGCGAGGGCCTCCTTCACCTTGGCCGGCTTGGCCACCTGACGGGGCAGCAGCACCCGAGCCGCCGGGTTGCGGCGCAGCAGCCCTTCCTCCACCGCATCGGCGAGCGACGCCTTCAAGACGTTGCGGAAGATCTCGATGCTGCGCCGCGAGAACTCGCCGCCGGCGGCCAGCTCGTCCAGCCAGCGGGCCACGTCCTCGCGATCGAGGCGATCGAGCGGGATCCCGCCCAGGCCCCGCTCCACATGACGGGCCGCCCACTCGTACTGCTCCCGGGCCTTCGTGGTGACGTGGGTGCGCGTCGCCACCCAGCGGCGAACGAGCCAGGCGACCGTGTCCTTGCCCACCACCCGCTCCTGCACCGCCAGCGAGCGCGACGCCGCCAGCGCCGAGCGTTGCGACGCGTAGGTGCCCAGCTGGCGGGGCCGGTGGCGGCCGGTCTCGGTGTCGATGCCGTCGACCCGCACGACCCAGCGGTCCCGCTGCCGGCGCACCGTCGGCGCTCCCGTCTGCTTCCAGCGCACGCCCGCCCCCCTGATACATCTCTGATACATGGGCCATTTTTGGGGCTCTCGCCCGAGTGCCGCAGACCCTATCAGACCAGGTCAGGTGGGGTGGAGACGATGGGATTCGAACCCACGACCCCCTGCTTGCAAAGCAGGTGCTCTGCCAACTGAGCTACGTCCCCGCGTCGGCGCCAGTCTCCCACGCCCGCCCGTCGGTCACGGCGGGGGACGACGCCGCGGCGCGATCCAACGGGGGCAGCACCGAACGGACCGACCGTGGGCGCCGACACGCGCCGCGAGACTGGGCGCGCGCTCTCTGGTCAGCGAAATGCACCGTAGAGGCGCAGATTCCTGACTGAAGCGACAGGGGCAGCCTGGAGGTCGATATCCGTCCCTCAAGAGGCGCGGCGGAACGTGAGGCGGTAGGCGAGCGGGGAGGTGCCGACGGCCCGGGCGAAGTGCTGGCGCAGGGTGGCGGCCGAGCCGAACCCGCAGCGGTCGGCCACCAGCTCGACGGGAAGATCGGTGGCCTCGAGCAGCCTCTGGGCCTGCACGACGCGCTGGGTGAGAAGCCACTGCAACGGTGTCGTGCCCGTGGCCGCCTTGAACCGCCGGGCGAAGGTCCGGGGCGACAGGCGGGCCCGGCGGGCCATGGTCTCCACGGTGTGCGCCTGGTCGAGATGGCCCTGGACCCACTCCAGCGTGCGGGCCAACGAGTCGTCGGCACAGGCGGCGGGAAGAGGCGTCTCCACGTACTGGGCCTGCCCGCCGTCCCGATGCGGGGGCACGACCATGCGCCGGGCCACCACGTTGGCCACCTCGGCGCCGTGGTCCTGGCGGAGGAAGTGCAGGCACAGGTCGATGCCGGCAGCGGTGCCGGCCGAGGTCCACACCTGGCCTGCGCCGACGTAGAGCACGGCCGGGTCGACCTCGATCGAGGGATAGAGGCGGGCGAGGTCGTCGCTGTACATCCAGTGCGTGGTGGCCCGCCGCCCGTCGAGCAGACCGGCGGCGGCCAGCACGAACGCTCCCGAGCACAGTGAGGCGATGCGAGCGCCTCGCTGGTGGGCTCGCTGCAACTCGGCGAGGACGGTGTCGGACGGTCGGGCGTCGTTGTGGTGCGGCCAGCCCGGCACGATGATCATGCTCGCCCGGCGCAGCGTGTCGAGCCCGGCCGTGTCGTCGAACGAGAAGCCCAGCGTCGTCCGCAGCGGCGGCGGGTCGCCCGCCACCAGGCGCACGTCGTAGCGCGGCACACCCATGGCCGTACGGTCGATCCCGAACACCTCGCAGGGGACCGCCATCTCGAACACCGACACGGGGCTGAAGGCGAGGACAGCGACCAGCGGGGGGCGGGGCATGGCAGGAACCTAGCGCACGCCGGCGTTGCGGACAATGGCAGGATCAGCGCGGGTAGCGGCAGTACTGCCACTCGCCGGCCCTGGGGCCGCGGGCGGACGCTGGCAGGATGTTCGCCCCCTACTGCGAAGGACACGGCCGCCAGGTGCTGCTGGGGACCGATCACATCGAGTCCGTTGCCCACGTCGCCGGTGGCATCGAAGTGCGCTGGCGATGCGACCAAGGGCACCGGGGCACCTGGCGGGTGGACCGCCGCTCCCCGCCGCGGGCCCGGACGCCCACATGCAGCGCCGCCGCGTGACCGGCGGGCTCCCCTCGACCGCAGCCGCGGGGGAGCCCGCCGAACCCAGAGCTAACGACTGATGAGGTCGCGGATGCGGTCGGCCACGCTGGCCAGCGGCCCGGCGAGCAACTGCGCAACCGCGGTGCCCGGGACGTTCGGGTGCGGGTGGGTGGGAAGGAGCGGCTTCATCCGCTCGAACATCTCGCCCATCTGGTTCAGCCGGTCCTGGCTGAGCTTGGCCGACAGCGAGGGCAGCACTTCGCCCTCCTCCTCCTTGACATGCTCGGCGACGGCCCGCTCGAGCTGGGTCACCTTGACATCGCGCTCGCCGTCGGCCGGATCGAGCTTCTCGAGATCGGCGAGGACACGCTTGATGTCCTGGTGCTCGTCAATGGCCTGCTCCGCCTGATCGTGGCCTGCCGCCCGCCGGACGGCGGGATAGACGAGGATCTCCTCGGCGGCGGCATGCTGGGCCAGCTCCTGGCGGATCTTGTCGAGCACCGCCTGCTTCTCGTCGACGGCGGCGGCGGTGCGGTACTGCTGGAAGAGGCCCTCCACTTCACGGTGGTCCTCGGTGATGGCGCTGATGACATCGGGCATGGCTCGACGCCTACCCCGTGTGCCGGCCCCCTCAGACAGGGAGCCTCAGGGGCGCACGTCATAGAGCAGGAACCCGTCCCGGGGGCGGGCCGTGGCCTCGCCCGCTCGGCGCAGGTGCTCGAGATGGGCGTAGGTCTCGCTCTCGGCCATCGGTCCCCAAGCCCGGGGCGAGAACAGGTGCTGGCTCAGCTCCTCCACGGTGGCGGGTCGGCCGATCTCGTGCGACGCCCGGCGGAGCGTGTCCAGGCGCTCCTCGTGATGGCGCTTGATGTCGGCGGCCCGCCCGGCCAGGTCGGTGAACGGATGACCGTGGGCGGGAAGGGCGACGCGTACGCCTTCGAGCGTGCACATGCGGTCGAGGGAGTGGAAGAACTCGGCCAGGGGATCCTCGGCCGTCCCGATGCCCGAGATGTGAGGCGTGATGGAGGGCAGTACGTGGTCACCGCAGAGCAGCGTGCCGGCATCGGGGTCGAACAGGCACAGGTGGTCAGGAGTGTGGCCCGGAGTGTGCACCGCCACCCATGAGCGTCGCCCGAGCTCGACGACGTCGGCGTCCTCGACCCGCACCGTCGGCGTGAGGGTGAGCATCGACCGCAGGTTCTCCTGGAACTCCGGTGACGTCGGCGGCCGGAAGGTACCGCCCCAGGGCGTGGGCCGCTCGATGGGCAGGGGGGGCGGGGTGATGGCGTCGGGTGCGGTCTCGGGGTCCTCACCGTCGGGCTCGGTCGGGTCCCACCAGAGGCGGAAGGCGGCATGGGTGAGGATCTCGGCCCCCGCCTCGGCCCGCACGCGGGCGGCACCGCCGAAGTGGTCGGGATGGGAGTGGGTGACGACGACGGTGTGCACTCGCCGAAGGGGGATGCCGGCGCGAGCCAAGCCGGCGACCAGGTCGGCCCAGGCGGCCTCCCCGGGCAGGCCCGGGTCGACGATGGCGAAGCCCCGTCCGTCCTCGAGGGCGTAGCAGTTCACGTGGCCCAGGCCGGGCATGTTGATGGGCAGCTGCACGCGCCGCACGCCCGGCGCCACCTCGTCGACGACCTCGGAGGCGGGCTCTTGTTCCTGACGGAGGGGGCGGGCCGTCGTTTCCACCCTTCTCAGGCTACGCCCTGTTCGCACGGATGCGCGAGGGCGCTGGGCCCGAGCGACGTGACGCCCGTCAGGACGACGCCGGAGCGGCGGCCGCCGGCGGCGCGACGGGGGCCTGCGCTGTCGGTACGAACACGTGTTCGCGGTAGTACCGGAGCTCGTCGACGCTGTCGCGGATGTCGTCCAGCGCGCGGTGGCGTCCGGACTTGGCGGGACGGGCGGCCCGCACCGCCGGGTACCACCGCCGCACGAGCTCCTTCACACTGGAGACATCCACCGAGCGGTAGTGGAGGTAGGCCTCGATCTCGGGCAGGTAGGCGGCCAGGAAGCGGCGATCGGTGCCGATCGAGTTGCCGCACAGCGGCACCGTGCCCGACGTGGGCACGTGCGCCCGCAGGAAGGCGAGCGTCTCGGCGCCCGCCTCCTCCAGCGACACCGTCGAGGCCCGCACCGCGTCGAGCAACCCCGACCGGGTGTGCATGTCGACGACGAACGGGTCCATACGGACGAGGCGCTCCTCGGGCTGGTGGACGACGAGGTCGGGCCCTTCGGCGACGATGTTCAGGTCGTCGTCGGTGACGAGCGTGGCGATCTCCACGATCACGTCGATGCTCGGGTCGAGCCCGGTCATCTCCAGGTCCATCCACGCGAGCACGCCGTCACCCTAGGGCGACGGCCTCACCCGGCTCCTACCAGCGGACAGGCACCCGTAGGCTCGCCGGGCGTGCCCGAGGTGCGCGTGCTGCGACTCGACCCCGACCTGCCGCTGCCGGCCTACGCCCGTCCCGGCGACGCCGGTCTCGACTTGGTCGCGCGGGTCACCGTCACGATCGACCGGGCGGGCGGCCGGGCGCTCGTCCCCACGGGCATCGCCGTCGCCATCCCCGAGGGCTACGCCGGTTTCGTGCTGCCCCGCAGCGGGCTCGCCCTCCGCCACGGGGTCACCGTCGTCAACAGCCCCGGGCTCGTCGACGCCGGCTATCGCGACGAGGTCAAGGTCGTGCTGCTCAACACCGACCACCACGACTCCTTCGAGGTCCGCCGGGGCGACCGCATCGCCCAGCTCGTGATCCAGCGGGTGGAGGCGGCGACGATCGTGGAGGCGGCCGGCTTCGACGGCGACGACCACCGCGGCGGCGGCTTCGGCTCGACCGGCCGCTGACATCACGCCTGCCCTGCGCCCGGGCGCCGCGCCGGAGCGTTGGGACACTTTTCGCGCACATACGACGCGAAAGTGACCCAACGCT
>JBIOZN010000542.1:0-3466 GCA_044871175.1 Acidimicrobiales bacterium
GGGAGGTGTCGAGCTGGGCCACGCAGTTGAGGTAGGTGCGCTGACCGGCCGGCCCGCCCACCGGTGCCGTCTCGTACACCGACGAGACCGCCACCAGGTCGGGCAGGTCGGCCACGGCGGCCGCGAGGTGGGCGGCGCGATCACCCAGGTTGGAGCCCAGGGCGAGAAAGGCGCGGGTCACGGCCGGCGGCGCACGATGGTGACGCCGGCGGTGGCGACGTCGATGGGCAGCGGCGGGCGCAGCTTGCGCAGGGCGACACGCACCCCGTCGATCCGCCCATCCACGCCCAGCACGGCGTCGGCGATGCGCGAGGCGGCGCGTTCGAGCAGGAGGTGCCGCTCGGTCTCCACGACGGCTTCGGCGGCGCGGACCAGCGCGCCGTAGTCGACCGTGTCGGCCAAGTCGTCGCTTCGCCCGGCCGCCGCCAGGTCGACGTGGACGTCGAGGTCGACCTCGAAGGGCTGCGCCCGGTGCTGCTCCTCCGGGTTGACCCCGATGGTGCCCAGGGCGCGCAGGCCCCGGATCTCGATGAGGTCGGGCACGGGCGCACGCTACCGGCGCCCCCCTTTTGGCGTCGCGGGCGACGAGGAGCTCAAGGTGCACATTCCTGCCTTGGGCAGGCGATTGCACCGTAGAGGTGCAGATCCCTGACTGAGGCAGCTGTGCGCTCGCCGCGGGTGCGCCGCGGAGGTGCACGTCGCGTCTCTCGACGTCGTTTCCGCTCGTGGGGCCGGGCGCACCCCCGTCAGCTGATGCCCACCGACGTCTCGCTCCCCTTCTCCCTGCACGCCGCCGAGGTGCTCACCGCCGCCGTCATCGGCGACGATCCCGCGCGGGCGCGCGTCGCGACCGCGCGCCTGGCCCGCCTGGGTCGGCGCTGGGGCGCGCAGTACCGGGCGGCGGGCGCCCAGCGGGGGCACTGGCGCCGGACGCTCGCCCGCACCGACGCGTTGGCGGTCGCCCATGTGCTGGCCACCGCCCAGCTGCCCGCGGCCGAGCTGGCCCCGCTGGTGGACAGGGCCCTCACGGCCTGGTGCTTCGGCACCGCCACCAGCCGGCTCGATGCCCGCGCCCCGGCCTCCCGCCGCACGCCCGAGGTGCTGCTGGGCGCGCTCACGGCCTGCCCGCCGGCGGCCCGGCGGGTGCTGGCCGGCTGGGAGCCCGAGGCCCTCGACCTGCTGCTGGGCTGGGACGCTTCCGCCGTCGGCCCGTTCCTGCTCGCCGCCACGCCCGACGGCGACGGCGACGGTCGCGTCACCGGCACCCTCCTGGAGGCGGTCGTGGCCACCGTATGGCGCAGCCGGTGGGACGCCGCCCGTCCGGCCGCGTCCGGCCAGCGCCTGGTGATGTGGGTGGCGCGCCTGGTGGCCCCCTGGCAGCTCCACCTCATGGCCGCCAGCCCGGGGTGGGACTGGTGCGACCCCGATCCCCTCACGCTGTTGCGCTGGCTCGCCGCTCATTCCACCCAGGTTTGAGGACGCTCGCCGACCCTGCCCGCTCAGCTGGTGAGAAGGCGGCGCCGGCAGGCGACGACCTTGGGTGAGGGCGTGGGGTCGCCGAAGGGGTCGGCCAGGACGACCCGCTCGTAGGCCTCGTACTCCTGGCGCACGCTGGTGAGGTCGCCGGCGGCGGCGTGGGCCTGCATGCGCAGGCAGACGAGCTCGTCATGGCCGGGCAGGACCCGCAGCCCTTGGCTGGTGGCCCAGCACACCCCGTCGACGTCGCCCAGGCGCAGGCACCGCGCGGCCATTTCGGCGGCAGTCGCGGTGGCCAGCAGCACGAGGTTCGACGGCAGTCCCTCGCCGTCGGGCCAGGCGTAACCGGTGCCGGCGTACGGGAGGTCGCGCACCATCTCCAGGGCCTCGCGCAGCGAGTCCACCGCGTCCTCGTCGCACTGGGTGCGGGCGTGGTCGAGCCGCGCCCTGACGAGGTCGGCGTCGGTGACGACCAGGCGGTGCAGCGGCAGCCGGTCGCTGGTGGTGCGCCCGATCCACTCCTCGCCGTCGGGGGGCTCGACCAGGCGGGCGAGGGCCCGACGGGCGTCGGAGACGACGTTGGCGAACGAGGCGTCGCGCACGTCGGTCTCCCACAGGGCCGTGCGCGCCGCCGATCGAGTGGCGCTGGTGCGGTGCTGGGCCAGCCACACCACGAGCTCGAGGGCCTTGCTCTTCTCGAACGAGGCCGCCTTGCCGTCGGCATTCACGACGTCGACGGGGCCGAGCACCCGCACCTGCAGGGCCCACGCCGGGGCGACGAAGGGCGGGACGAAGGGAGGGGCGTCGGCGTCCGGAAACGGTGGCGGCGAGGCCGGTGCCGCCGCCACCGGCTCGGCCCGGGCGTCCTGCAGCAGGGCCCCGAGGTCGGCCAACTCGTCGGGAGCGAGGCGGGTCGGGGTGATCGTGAGGCCGACGGGCGCGAGCTGCCAGTCGCCGCCCTCGGTAAGGGACAGACGCCAGCGCGCCGGGCCGGCGCCATCGGTGACCAGCGCGAGGCCCCGCCCACCGCTGCCGGCCACGCCCGCCAGGTCGTCCACCGCCCGTCCCGCACTCAGGGCCACGACCACCGTCGGCTCCCACGGCTCGTGCCGGGCGCTGCCCCGCAAGGCAAACGTGGAGCCGACGCCCTCGTCGGCCAGCGCCGCCGCGATCGGGGTGATCGCCCGGTGCGCGGCCCGCACGACCGTGGCGTCGTCGTCGACGACTTCGATCCGTTCCTCGTTGGCCAGGCCGTAGACGTCGAGCCCGCGGGCGACCACCCGCAACACGTCGGCCAGCGGCGTCACCGCCAGGCCGGCCACGAGGGACCGGGCGAGCGCGGTGACCTCGCTGGGCCCGCCCTCGAGGCGCACCACGCCGGCCGCCTCGAGGTCGAGGTACACCTCCTTCGGCTCCCTTGGCCCGGTGCGGCCGAGGAGCACGAGCGCGGGGCACGGGGCCGCCGCCGCCCGGCCCATCCGGATGAGCTCCACCGTGGGGACGTCGGGAGCCAGGGCCCACACCCGCTCGCCGACGGGAGTCCAGGGCTCGGGCGGCTCGTCAGCCCGGTCGAGGTGGACCTCGAGACGGCCGTCGCGATGGCGTAGGAGGAGCTCGGGGCGCGCCGGTGAGCTCGCCCGGTTGGCCTGGGCGGCGGCGAGGGCCCGCAGGGCGGCGTCGAGGCGCGTGACGCCGCTGAGGTCGGCACCCGTGCGCAGGGAGGCGTCGACGGCCGCCAGATCGGGGTCGGGCGACGGGAGGACATCGTGGGCGCCCATGCGCTGGAGGCGGCGCCGACGCCGGGCGTCGACCAGGGTGAGCGCACCGGTGGCCACCAGCGTCGCCAGGGTGAGGTCGCGTGAGCGACCCGAGCGCGAGCGGGACTCACCGGCCTGCTCGGCCGGCGCCGCCGGGGCGTCGGCGGCGGCGGCCGCGTTCGGCGCCGCGTTCACCGGCGGTGGGAGGAGGGCGACCGGCGGCACCGGCGTGA
>JBIOZN010000543.1:0-6493 GCA_044871175.1 Acidimicrobiales bacterium
ACCGTGCCGTCGGCGGCGGGCAGCCACAACACCGCTCGCCGGGCGCGCACCGCCGCCCCCCGCCCGGTGGCCTCCACCACGACCCGGCGGGCCTGCAGGTGCCCAGCTCCGGGTTCGAGGCCGTCCCAGCCGGCGGCCGTGACCGTCAACCGCAGATCGGGCTCGAACCCGGCGGTGCTCCCGACGCCGACGAGCACGGCGCCCCGCTCTCGGCCCCGGGCCTGCAGCCGGCGGTGTGCTCCGGTGGTGCGGCCTCCTTCGCCCCGAGCGCCCACGAGCACGAGGTCGAACCCGTCGAGCAGCGTGGCGAGCACCTCGGCTCGGACCTGGGAGGGAGGCTCGGCCACGAGCACGAGTCGTTCGAGGGGCACACCCAGCCCGGCGGCGGCGGCGAGGCCGAGCGCCGGCAAGCCCATGCCCGCCACCCACGAACCGGCCCGGGCGGCGGCCACGGTGAGGGCCAGGGCGAGCGAGGTCGCCCCTGCGCCGGCCACGGCCACCATGCCTCCCCGGCGCAGCCCCCCGTCGGGCAGCAGCGGCGCGAGGGCGGGCTCGACCGCCAGCGTGCGCTCGCCGGCGAGGGCGACGGGACGACTGAGATGGGCGGCGCGCACCAGCGCCGCTCCGTCACCCCGGCTGACGCCCCGACTGGCGGCTCCGCCCATGGGCGCACCCTACCGAACACCTGTTCGAGGAGCAAGGGCCGAGACTCCTGGCCGGAGGCCGCGCCAAGTCCGGCCGCCGCCCCGCCCCTCAGGCCGTATAGCCCTCGAGCACCCCCACCAGGGCACGGGCGTCCACCGCGTACCCATCGGCTCCGAGGGCGCGCGCGTGCTCGTCGTCGCGCACCGCCCGGCCGCCGACCAGCACCGGCACGCCGCCGATCCCTGCCCGCAGCCGTGCGATCGTGTGGGCGGCGCCGTCGAGGTAGTCGGCCGTCGTCACACTGACCCCGACCGCCACCAACCGTGGCACGCCCCCGGCCAGGCGCACGTACGACTCGGCGGGAACGTCAGCGCCCAGGTCGGACACCTCGTAGCGCGCCGCTCGCACCACGTCGGCGGCGAGGGCGACGGGCAGCGCGTGCAGCTCGCCCGGGGCGCACCCGAGGATCACCGTGCCCCGCCGGCGTCCCCGCCGCGTGAACCGAGGCCCCAGCCGCCCGAGCAGGCGCACGACGATGCCGCTGGCCCGGTGCTCGCTGGCCACGTCGATCTCGCCACTGGCCCACCGCTCCCCGATCGACACCAGCGCGGGGGCGACGACGTCGAGATAGAGATCCGTGAGGTCGGTGCCCGCCGCCAGGGCCGCCTCCATCACGCTCCAGGCGCCCCGCCCGTCACCGGCGACCAGGCGGGACTCGAGGCGCTCGGCCCACGGTGCACGCTTGCGCCCTCGCCCCGCCTCGCGCCGGCCCTCACCCGCGCGAGCGACGGGGCCGACGGGACCTGCCGACGGCCGGCGGAAGCCATCGAGGTCGGCGCGCGCCACCCGCCAGGCGTCGCCCTGCTTGCGCGCCGGGAGCAGCCCCAGCCGCACGTAGCGGTACGCCGTCATGTAGTGCACGCCGAGGGCTTCGGCGGCGGCCTGCAATGTGACCGTTTCCCCGGCGTCACCGGTCATCCGGCGCTCCCTGTCGTCGGCGATCAGCCGACGGCTGATCGTACGGAGGTTCCCTCCTCAACGACGAGGTGGAGCGGCAAATGCACCCCGCCTCAGCTCACACGACGAGCACCGAGTGCGTCTCGCCCAGCCCGTTGGGCTCGAGGCCGTCGGCCTCGTGGTCGTCGAAGAACCGCCCGTCGCCGGCCAGGTAGCGGAACCGGTAGATGCGGCCGACGGGCAGGGCGACGACGGCCGACAACGTCCCGTTCGACCGCTTCCGCAGGGGATGGGCGTGGGGGTCCCAGCCGTTGAAGTCGCCCACCACCGACACGGGCGCGGGCGCCTGGACGGCGGACAGGGCGAAGGTGACCTGGGCGGTGCCCGCCTTGAACGTGCGCTTGATCACGGCTCTCCTCGGTGCCGATCGGATACGAAGAAGCCTGTGAGTGTGCCCGACGCGCCCCCGCCGAGCGCGGATGCCCGGGTCAGGAGACGGGCGTCTCGACGGCGTCTTCCTCGTCGCCCTTGTCGCCGTGCGCAGTGGCGGCGACGGTGCGGCGCCGGGCCCGCCGAACGGCGACCCACGCGGCCACCGCCAAGGCGATGGAGATCACGGCGAGGGCGGTGTGCACCGCCTTGAAGCCGGCGTCGTGGTCGTCGCCCAGGATGTTCACGATCCGGGTGATCCAGACGTAGACCGTCCACAGGGCGAAGGCGCGCACGACGTTGGCCTGTGCGGCCGTCACCTCAACCGCCCTTCTTGCGCGCCAGCGCGGTCCGGCTGCGCTCGAGCAGGTGGGGTGGGATCTTCTTGGCCGCCTCCGACAGGGCGGGGCTGTCGGTGACGGGCGCCGCCTCCGCTCCCTCCGCGGCGGCCGCCGGCGTGTCCTCCGGGGAAGGGGCCTCCTCGAACGTCGGCGGCACGAACCCGGGCCGGTAGTAGATGTACAGGTCGGCGACGATGTCGCGCAGCCCGTCGCCGGTGTAACCCTTGCGGACGTCGACGGTGACCATGTTGCCGTAGACGTGCACGGCATCAACGTGCCCGGTCTCGAGCAGGCGCCGGGCGAGCACGGCGGCCGGACGGGTGCCGGCGGCCTCGTCGACCGAGGTGAACCGCTCGTGGCCCATGCCCGTGAAGCTGCGGTTGGCCTCGAACCGCACGATGCCGGGCCGGCTGGAGGGCTTCTCGGTGACGGCGACAGGCTGGCCCATGGCGGGCCCACGCTACCGGGCGCATAGGGTGCCGCCATGACCGACACCGTGACCGCGGAGCGCTCGACCCCGTCGCCTCCCAGCGTCGAGGCCTTTGCCGCCGAGGCACGCGACTTCCTCGACGCCAACGCTCCCCGGAAGGAAGAGCAGCGCCGCTTCGTCTGGGGCGAGGGCACCGACACGGTCGCCCTGTTCGACGAACGGGCGCGCCAGCGCGAGCTCGACGAGCTGGAGAAGGCCAAGGCCTGGCGGGCGACGAAGTTCGACGCCGGCTTCGGCTGGATCACCGGCCCGCCCGAATACGGCGGCCGGGGCCTGTCCCACGCCCACCAGCGGGCCTGGGACGCGCTGGAGGCGCAATACCAGGTGCCCTCGGGGAGCTTCTTCGGCATCGGCCTGGGGATGGTGGCGCCCACGATCCTCGCCCACGGGTCCGACCTGGCCAAGGACCGCTACCTGCGGGCCATGTACCGCGCCGACATCGTCGGGTGCCAGTTGTTCAGCGAGCCCGGCGCCGGCAGCGACCTGGCCAGCCTGCAGGCGCGCGCCGAGCGCGACGGGGACGAATGGGTCGTCAACGGCCAGAAGGTGTGGACCTCGGGCGCCCACTACAGCGACATCGGCGAGGTCATCTTTCGCACCGACCCCGACCTGCCCAAGCACCAGGGCCTCACGGGCTTCGTCGTCGACATGAAGGCGCCGGGCGTGGAGGTGCGCCCGCTCCGCCAGATGACCGGGGGCGCCAGTTTCAACGAGGTGTTCTTCACCGACGTGCGCATCCCCGACGATCACCGCCTCGGCGACGTGAACAAGGGGTGGACGGTGGCGCTCACCACGCTCATGAACGAGCGGGCCGCCATCGGTGCCGGCGGGGCCGGGGGCAGCAACGCCACCGGGTTGCTCGAGCGGGCCACCGCCATGGTGCGCCACTTCGGCCTCGACACCGACCCGATCGTCCGCCAGGAGCTGGTGAAGGTCATCAGCGGCTACCGAGTGGCGTCGTACACCAACCAGCGCGCCATGGACAGGATCAAGGCGGGCCAGCTGCCCGGACCGGAGATGTCGACGGCCAAGCTCGCCCTCACCCGCAACATGGCGGCCCTGGCCGACTTCGTATCCCGGGTCCTGGGCCCCAGGATCACGGCCGACACAGGCGAATGGGGCACGTGGTCCTGGCACGCCTTCGTGCTGGGCATCCCGGGCATGCGCATCGCCGGCGGCTCGGACGAGGTCATGCGCAACATCGTGGGTGAGCGCGTCCTCGGCCTGCCCAAGGAGCCGGGGATCGACTCCACCAGCCCGTTCAGAGACCTGAAGGTGGGTACCCAGACGGCCTGACCGGCGGCTCGGATCGTTCGCCGCCGGCGCCCGGGCGCTCGACGGCCGGCCGCCGGTCGAGCGCCGCTTCAGTCGGTGGTGTCGACGTCGTCCAGGTCAGCGTCGAACAGCGTCGGAGGGGCGTCGGGGTCGACGCGGTAGCGGCGCAACCCGGGCCAGCACAGGTGGTCGAGGAACACCCAGTTGCGGCGATGGATCGCGCTCGGCCCCCAATGGTGCAAAGCCGCCTTGTGCACGGGGCACGGGTAGCCCTTGTTGGAGTCGAACCCCCAGGCCGGGTAGTGCTCGGCCTCGGCCCGCATGATGCGGTCACGCGTGACCTTGGCGAGGATGGACGCGGCCGCCACCGACAGGCACGTGGCGTCGGCGCGGATGCGCCGCTCCACACGGGGCACCGAGCCCCCCAGGAAGTCCCAGTTGCCGTCCACGATGGCCACCGTGGGCACCACGCCCAGGGCGGCGACGGCTCGCCGCGCCGCGACCCGCTGGGCCTCGGCCATGCCCAGTTCGTCGCACTCGGGCTGGGAGGCCATGCCCACCGCCCACGCCTCGCACCAGCCGGCGATGCGGTCGAAGAGGTGCTCGCGTTCCAACTCGGTGAGCAGCTTGGAGTCGCGCACGCCGTTGACCCGGCGGCCCACCGGCAGCACGGCGGCGCCGACCGCCAAGGGACCGGCCCAGGCACCCCGCCCCACCTCGTCGACGCCGACGACGAGGTGGCCCTCGCCCAGCAGCTCGTGTTCGAGGGTGCGGGTAGGCGCGCGCTTCTTGCTCGGTCGCGCCGCCACCCTCGCCGCCATCGCCCGTCAACGTAGCTTCGGGCCGTGCGCCGTCACGACCACGATGCCGGCGGCGACGCCGCCCTCCTCGCCGCCAAGGCGGCGCGGCGCGAGGAGGTGTGGGCGGCGATGGGCCGCCCCGGCATCGCCCGCTTCCCCCGCCCGGAGGGCCGCATCCCCCATTTCGTCGGCGCCGAGGCGGCGGCGGCCCGCCTGGCGGGCACCGGGATGTGGTCGGCGGCGACCACGCTCAAGGCCAACCCGGACGCGCCACAGTGGCCGGTGCGCCAACGGGCCCTGGAGGACGGCAAGACCGTGTACATGGCCGTACCGCGGCTCGCCGAGGAGCGCCCGTTCTTCCTGCTCGACCCGGCCCGCCTCGCCGATCCGCCCCGCAAGGCATCATCGATCAAGGGGGCGGCGCGCTCGGCCGCCACCGTGGACGTGGACGAGCTCGAGCCGGTCGAGCTGGTGGTCATGGGGTGCGTGGCCATAGGTCGCGACGGCGCCCGCCTGGGCAAGGGCGGGGGCTTCAGCGACCTCGAGCTGGCGATCGCCGCCGCCGCCGGCCTGGTGGACGAACGCACCACCGTGGCGACGACCGTGCATCCGCTCCAGGTGATGGACGCGGGCGTCGTGCCCACCACCGACCACGACGTCCACGTCGACGTCATCGTGACGCCCGACGAGGTGCTGCGCTGTCCCCGCCCGCCGGGCTACACCCTGCCGAGGATCGAGTGGTCGGAGCTCACCGCTGCCAAAGTGGCCGCCATCCCGCTGCTGCGCCGCCTCCAGCAGGACGGTGCATAGCGTTCTGGCAGAAGAGGGGCGCCGCTGAGCAGGGGCGGTGAGGAAGAAGTTCTGCCAGAACGGCCCGGGGGGTTCAGGGCACGGTGATCCGCGGCGTGGTGAGCGGCGGGGTCGTCACCCTGGGCGTCGTGACCTGCGGCGTGGTGACCGGGGGCGTCGTCACCTGGGGCACGGTCACGTCGGGCCCGTCGTCGTCGGGGACGGTCACGTCGTCGTCGGGGACGGTCACATCGGGCACGGTCACGCCGGGCACGGTCACACCGGGCACGGTCGCATTGGGCACGGTGGCATCCGGCACCGTCACGGTCACAGTCACCTCGCCGCCGCCCGGCACGGTGACGCTGACCCCGGGCGTGGCGCCCGGGCCGGTCACGGGTACCGATGGGTCGACCCCGGCCAGCAGCACGGTGGTTGCTGTCGGGGGCCCGGTGGTCGGCACGGCGGCGGTCGTGGGCGGAGGCGGCGACGTGTCCGTGCCCTGGGACGTGTCTCCCGGCGCGCCGGTCACCGACCCGCCGGCGGACGTGGTGGCCGATGGGGCCGGGCCGTCGTGCCCACTGCGAGCGACGCCCACCGCCACTCCTCCCGCGACCACGATCGCCGCCGCCGCCACGCCCAGCTTCACCGCGCCGAGGCCAAGAAGGCCCGCCGCGGCCCCCGCCGCCGTGCCCGCCGCCGCTCCCGCCCCGCCCGCGGCCGCACCGGCTCCGGCGACGGCCGTCGCGGGCGCCGCCACCTCGGCGGCC
>JBIOZN010000544.1:0-2068 GCA_044871175.1 Acidimicrobiales bacterium
ATCGGCGGCGGCTTCCTGGAGATCACCGGCGACGCGCCTCACACCGACGTCGACAAGATCAGCCTGTGGCTCCAGGTGCGTGACCTATCCAAGACGCACGAAGAACTACGAGCCAAGGATGTCGACATCGTCGAGCCGCCCGAGCGCAAGCCGTGGGGACTCGACGAGATGTGGATCCGCGACCCCGACGGCGTGACGATCGTCGTCGTCCAGGTGCCGGAGGACCACCCGCTCCGGCGCCGCGCGTAGTTACTCCCCGTCGTGCGTCCGCCAGTCGGGATCGAGCTGGCGCAGGAACAGCGCGCAACGCTCGGCCTCGTCGTCCTCCCCGATCGCCGCGGCCGCACCCCGCAAGCCGTCCAGCGCGCGGAGAAAGCCGCGGTTGGTCTCGTGCTCCCACCGGACGTAACCCGAACCCCGCCACCCCGCCTGCCGGAGGCGGTCGAGGCCCCGGTGATAGCCCACACGGAAGTAGGCGTACGCCTCGATGTCGTCCCGCGCCAGAGCACCCAGCCGCGCCCACCCGTTGAGGAAGGTCGGGAAACGGGCCACCACCGCGGCCACGTCGTCACGCGACTGCGCGGCGCTCAGCCGGATGACGGCATCGGGGGGCTCGGCCGGCAGCACCGTCTCGGGCGGGCCCTGGCTGCTGAAAGAGATGTCGGACATTCGTCAGCTCAGCTCCTGTTCGTGTTCTCGCCCTGGCCGGGCCATGCGAACTCCGCCATCGCCGTCCACTGCTCTTGGGAAATCTCCTGCCACACCCAGAAGGACGCGCCGACCGCGCCCCTGTCCTGCGCCACGTCAAGGAAGCGCCATGTCTCGTCCGCGCTCGGCGGCACCTGCCGCCCTCCCTCGTCGGCCATGTTGTACCCCTGCCCGATGAGGTGCACGGGCCGCAGGGCGGCAAGGCGCTGGATGGCCTGAAGGGCCGCCAGGCCGGGCTCGGTGCAGCCCCAGTAGACCATCGGCGCGTACCCGTCGACGTAGGGGGCGATGGCGCCGTACGGGTAGGTCGCCCAGAGGCGGTCGGTGGGACGGAAGACGGTGGCGATCAACGGCCGGTTGCCGATCGCCTTGGCCGTCTCGCCGAGGTACACCTGCACCCGCCGCTCGGTGACCACGACGCCCTCCGAGCCCGTCTCGAGGTCGGGGCTGAAGCCGTCGAGGACCTCGCCGCCGGGGCCCCGCCAGCCCAGCACGGCCTGCGTCCACGCCGCATCGGCGACCGGGTCGTAGAGGTAGGGGAAGCCCCAGCCGATCACGGCGATGCCGCGGCTGTGGGCACGGGGCACCAACTCGTCGAGCACCTTCGCTCCGTAAAAGCCGTCACGAGAGTCGCCGACCCGCACCCACAACTGGTTGAGGCCGGCCGCGGCCGCCTTGGTGACGATGGCCTCGGCGTCGCCGTTCTCCGTCATCCGGTACTTCCAGACCCACATGCCCTTGCCGGTGAGGACGTTGAGGCCGGCGCCATGCGGCGTCGGCGGGGCGGGCGCCGGCAGCGCGGCCTCGGGGACCAGGACCGACGGCCGCCACGTCGCCCCACCGCCGGGTCGCGGCGCCCGGGGCGGCGGCGGGCACCCCGCCAACGCCACGGGGCCCGTGGGCCTGGGCTTCGGCGGGGGTGGCGGCACCACCGTCGTGGGCACCACGACCTCGGGCACGGTCACCGGCGCTTGGTTGACCGGCGCGGTGCGGGCGTCGACGGCCTTGACGCCCGAAGCCGACTCGCGGCCGCCGACGGCCGCGGCGGAGCCCAGTCCGGCGACGAGGAGGACGGCGACGGCGATCGCCAGGAAACGGTGATGCCCGGTGTGCACTGCGCCCCCATTTTCACAGGCCAATCGCACCCCTCGGTGAAAACCGGTGCCCGCGGGGCCGATCGTCTACGGTGGGGGCAACTCAGCCGAGGAGGTAACGAGTGGCGTTCGATGGGGTGATCGACGAGCACTTCCTGGCCCGTTATCGGGCCCTTCTCGATGCGGAGGACACGGCGTTCGACGAGCTCGAACATGCCTACGAAGACGGGGACAGGGAGCACTTCTCCATGGACCTCGTCGCGTGG
>JBIOZN010000545.1:0-2572 GCA_044871175.1 Acidimicrobiales bacterium
CAACGCCGCCGGCGGGAGCGAGGACTACACCCGGCTGCCGTACTTCTTCTCCGACCAGTACGACCTGGGCCTGGAGTACGTCGGACACGCCAACCCGGATGACCAGGTCGTCGTGCGCGGCGGTCTCGAGGACGCCAAGTTCATCGCCTTCTGGCACCGCCGCGGCGTCGTCACCGCGGCCCTGAACGTCAACGTGTGGGACGTCGTCGAGGACCTCAAGGCCATCGTGGCCGGCGGCCGAGCGCTCGACGCCGACCGTCTCGCCGACCCCGCCGTCCCGCTCGCCCAGCTGCCGTGACGCCGGCCACCGACCGCCGACCTACAGGAGCGGGGATGACCAAGCTGCACCGCCTGCACACCGAGTACGGCCAGAGCCCCTGGCTGGACAACATCACCCGGGGCTACCTGCGCGACGGCACCCTCCCTCGCCTCGTCGGTGCGGGCATCCGCGGCGTGACGGCCAACCCCACCATCTTCGCCAAGGCCATCGGCTCCTCGCCCCACTACGACGAGCAGTTCTCGACACTCCTCCGAGCCGATGTCCCGGTGGTCGACGCCTACTGGGAGCTGGTCGTGGCCGACATCGTCGACGCGCTCGCGGTGCTGCGGCCGGTGTTCGTGGCCAGCGGCGGGACCGACGGGTTCGTGTCGATCGAGGTCGCCCCCGAGCTGGCCGGCGACACCGAGCGCACCATCGCCGCCGCCCGCGCCCTGCACACTCGGATCAACGAGCCCAACCTGTTCGTGAAGATCCCGGCGACTCCTCCCAGCGTCCCCGCCATCGCGGCGATGATCGCCGAGGGTCGCAGCATCAACGTCACCCTCATCTTCTCCCTGGCCCGCTACGCCGAGGTGATCGACGCCTACCTGGCCGGGCTGGAGGCCTTCACCGCCGGCGGCGGGGACCCCTCGACGGTCCGCAGCGTCGCCTCGTTCTTCGTCAGCCGGGTCGACCGCGAGGTCGACCGCCGGCTGGAGTCGGTCGGCGGACCCGTGGCCCTCGGCCTGCGGGGCCTCGCCGCCGTCGCCCAGGCCAAGCTGGCCTACCGGCTCTTCCGCCAGCAGTTCTCCACCCCACGCTGGAAACGTCTGGCCGCCCTCGGCGCCCACCCGCAGCGGCCCTTGTGGGCTTCCACGTCCACCAAGAACCCCGCCGATCCCGACACGCTCTACGTCGACAGCCTCATCGGCCCCGACACCGTCACCACGCTGACCGAGGCCACCATCGTCGCCTACAAGGACCACGGCACGCTGGCCCGCACCATCGACGTGGAAGTAGAGCAGGCGGACGAGACGATGCGTCGTCTGGCCGCCGCCGGCATCGACATGAACGACGTCGGGCCGACCCTGGAGAACCAGGGCGTCGCCAGCTTCCATCAGTCCTTCCAGGAGGTGCTCGCCACCCTCGACACCAAAGCCCGTCACCTCGTCAGGCACTGAGATGGACTGGGCCGCCTGGGCACTGTTCGGGGTCATGGCCACCGCCGCCCTCACCGCGGTCATGATCGCCGCCCAGCTCGCCGGCCTGACCCGGCTCGACCTGCCGCTGGTCCTGGGGACCCTCATCACCGAAGATCCCGACCGCGCCCGGGTGGCGGGCTTCTTCATCCACCTCGCCGTCGGGCAGGGCTTCGCCCTCGGCTACGCGGCCACCTTCGCGCTGGTGGACCGGGCCACCTGGTGGATCGCCGCCTTGCTCGGGCTCCTCCACGCCGGCGTCGCCCTCACGGTCCTCGTTCCGTTGCTGGCCGGCGTCCACCCCCGCATGGCGTCGCATCGCGCCGGCCCCGCGACCACCGCCGTCCTGGAGCCTCCCGGCCTGTTCGCCCTCAACTACGGCATCCAGACCCCGGTGGTGGCCACCGCCGCCCACCTCGCCTACGGGGTTCTCCTGGGCCTGCTGCTCAACGCGAGCTGACATGGCCCGCGCCCGCCGGCCGCGCCGCGACCTCGATCCCACCTCAGTGTCGCACCAGGACGCTGCTCGGGACCCGCAGCCGACGCCGATCTCGGACTACGGGCTGCTCGGCGACACCCGTACCGCCGCGCTGGTCTCCAGTGGCGGGTCCATTGACTGGCTGTGCGTACCCCGCTTCGACGGCGAACCGGTCTTCGGCCGCCTCGTGGGCGGGGCCCGGGCGGGCCGCTTCACCCTCGGACCCGCGGGTCCCGCGGCCGTCATCGAGCGCCGCTACCGGCCGCACACCGCCACCCTGGGGACAACCTGGGCAGTGGGCGAGCGTCGCCTCACCCTCACCGAGGCGATGGTGGCCGAGGTTGCCGGCCGCCTGCTCCCCTCCACACTCCTGGTGCGTCGCGTGACCGCCCAAGGCGGACCCGTCGAGGTGGCGGTGGAGTTCGACCCCCGCCTCGGCGAGCACCACCGCCCGCCCCGGGTTCGCCGCCGGGGCCGCGACCTGGTGTGCGACTGGGGCTCGCTGGCGGCCTCGCTCGGCTGCACCTCCGAGCTCGACATCGCCGTCGGGCGGCCCACCCGGATCACCGTGATGCCGGGCCGCCCGCTCACCCTCGTCTTCGCGGTGGCCCACCGTGAACCACTCGTGCACGTCGA
>JBIOZN010000546.1:0-10329 GCA_044871175.1 Acidimicrobiales bacterium
GGCGTTGCGCAGCAGGCGCAGGATGTCGTCGAGGAAGTTGGGCGGCAGGTCGTCCTTGGCGGCCAGCACCGAGCGGGTGACCGGGCGGGCGGGCGTGGCCGCGTCGGCCTCGGCCAGGCGGGTCATCACCCGCACGCCGTAGTCCACCTTGTGGGACACCCGCACGGCGCGGGACGGTACCAACGCTCGGCGGCCGGGCCCGGAATGTCGAGCGTCGTGGTCGGTGTTGCAGCGACGGTGAGTCGAGGCACGGGGCCGCGGCGCCCGTGAACGACCGTCTCGTCGCCGGCGTGGCCCTCGACGGTGCGGGCGCCCACGGCGCCGCCTGGCGGTGGCCCGGGGCGGTGGACGACCTGGTCAGCGCCGACCGCCTGGTCGGCCTGGCCCGGATCGCCGACGCCGGCGGCCTCGACCTGGTGAGCCTGGACGACACCCTCGACCCGCCGCCGCCCGGGGGGCCGGCGTGGCCCCGCCTCGACGCCCTCCTCGCCCTGGCCCGCGTCGCCCCCGCCACCCGCCACGTCGGGCTGCTCGCCACCGTCACCACCACCCACACCGAGCCCTTCCACGTGTCCAAGAACGCGGCCACCCTCGACCTCGTATCGGGGGGCCGGGCGGGGTGGCGGGTCGGCGTGTCGACCACCGCCGAGGGCGCCCGACGCTTCGGCCGCAAGGGGGTCCAACCCACCGCCGACCTGTACGCCGAGGCCGACGACGCCATCGAGGTCGTCACCCGGCTGTGGGACAGCTGGGAGGACGACGCCGTGATCCGCGACGTGGCCACCGGGCGCTACGTCGACCGCGACAAGCTGCACTACATCGACTTCGAGGGCCCGTTCTTCAGCGTGCGCGGCCCGTCGATCACGCCGCGGTCGCCGCAGGGCCAGCCCCTCGTCGCCATCGAGGCCGCTCACCCGGCCGCCCTGGCGCTGGCGGCCCGCCGGGCCGACCTGGTGCTGCTGACCGCCCCCGACCTGGCCGGCGCGGCGCGCCAGCGCGCCGAGGTGCGCCACCAGACCGAGGCGGCCGGGCGCGACCCCGCCACCGTCACCGTGCTGCTGCAGGTCCGGGTGGGGGAGCCGTCGCGACGAGCGCAGCTCGACCAGCTCGGTGGCGCCGGGCGCTTCGCCGGGCTCGACGTCGTCGGCGCCGCCGCCACCGTGGCCGACACGCTGGCCGCCGCCGTCTCGGACAGCGTCGTCGACGGGTACCTCGTCGCCGTGGACGTCCTGCCCGGCGGCCTGGAGTGGTTCGTCGACGAGGTGGCGTCCCGGTGGCGGGCGGCGGGCCTCCTGCGGCCGGGCGGCGGGACGCTGCGCGACCGGCTCGGGCGCGCCCGGCCCGCCAACCGCTACGCGCCGGAGGTGGCGTCGTGACCAAGCAGCTCCACCTGGCCGCCCACTTCCCGGGCGTGAACAACACGACGGTGTGGAGCGACCCGACGTCGGGCAGCCAGACCGACTTCGCCTCCTTCGTCCACCTCGCCCGCACCGCCGAACAGGGCAAGTTCGACTTCTTCTTCCTGGCCGAGGGGCTGCGGCTGCGCGAGCACCGGGGCCGGATCTTCGACCTCGACGTGGTAGGCCGGCCCGACTCGCTCACGGTGCTGGCCGCCCTGGCCGCCACCACCACCCACATCGGCCTGGCCGCCACCCTGAACACGACGTTCAACGAGCCCTTCGAGCTGGCCCGCCAGTTCGCCACCCTCGACCACCTGGGCGGGGGACGGGCGGCGTGGAACGCGGTCACGTCGCCCGACGCCTTCACCGGCGAGAACTTCCGCCGGGGCGGCTTCCTCGAGCGGGACGACCGCTACCGCCGGGCCAGGGAGTTCATCGAGACCACCCGGGCGCTGTGGGACGCGCCGACCGGCGAGGACGGCCGGACGGGGGCCCGACCCTTCCGCCACGTCGGTCCGCAGTTCGCCGTCGAGGGCACCTTCGACGTGCCGCCCAGCCCGCAGGGCCACCCGGTGCTGATCCAGGCCGGCGACTCCGATGGCGGCCGGGAGCTGGCCGCCGCCCACGCCGACGTCATCTTCAGTCGCCACTCCGGCTTCGACGACGGCCGCGCCTTCTACGCCGACGTGAAGGGCCGCCTGGCCGCCTACGGCCGGCGCCCCGAGGACCTGAAGATCATCCCCGCGGCCACCGCCGTCGTAGCCGACACCGACCCCGAGGCCGAGGAGCTGGCCGCCCACATCCGCCTGCAGCAGGTGAGCCCGCAGGGGGCGATCGCTTTCGTCGAGCAGGTCTGGGGGTGCGACCTCTCGGGCTACGACCCCGACGGCCCGCTGCCCGACTTCGACCCCGACGTCGTGGCCAGCGCCAACATCACCAGGGGCAGGGTCCGCCACGAGGGTGACCCGCGCGCGGTGGCGGCCAAGTGGCGGGAGCGGGCCGAGCGCGACGGCCTCAGCCTCCGCCAGCTGGTGATCGAGGTGACGGCCCGCTCGGCCTTCGTGGGCTCCGCCGCTACCGTCGCCGACGCCATCGACCGCTACGTGCAGGCCGACGCCGCCGACGGCTACATCCTCGTGCCCCACCTCACGCCCCACGGCCTCGACCGCTTCGTCGCCGAGGTCGTCCCCCGGCTGCAGGAGAAGGGCGTGTTCCGCGCCGACTACGAGGGCCCGACCCTGCGCGACCACCTCGGGCTGGCCGTCCCCGAACGCCACCGGCGGGGCGTGGGCTCGCCGGCCTCCACCGCCGGCCCATGACGGCCGCCGAGCGCGTGCTCGAGCTCGCCATCGTCGGCGCCGGCCCCACCGCCTCGTCGCTGCTCGAGCGCCTGGCCGCCAACGGGCCCGGGATCCTCGGCGACCGGTCGCTGCGGGTGCACCTCATCGACCCCCACCGGGCCGGCACCGGCCGGGTGTGGCGAGCCGACCTCGACCCCCGCCTCTGGATGAACTCGCTGGCCGAGGACGTCACCTTGTTCACCGACGAGTCGGTGCGCTGCGAGGGACCGATCCGCCCCGGGCCGTCGCTGTACGACTGGGCCCGCACCGTCGACGACGACACCCTCACCGCCCTCGCCCCGCCCGAGCTGGCCCGGGAGATCCGCGGTCTGGACGCCATGTCGTTCCCGACGCGACGGGTGCAGTCGGTGTACCTCGACTGGTTCCAGCGCACCGTGCTGGCGTCCATGCCACCCTCGGTGGAGGTGGTGGTGCACGAGGCGCCCGCCGTCGACCTCATCGATGAGCCCGGCGGTCGCCAGCGGCTCGTGCTCGCCGGCCCGGCGGGCGCGGTGACGGCCGACGTCGTCGTGCTCGCCCTCGGCCACCTCGACGCCGCCCCCGACGCCCACGGTCACGCGTGGGCCGAGTTCGCCGACCGCCGGGGGCTCACCTACCTGCCCCCAGGGCACACGGCCGAGATCGACCTGTCGGCGCTGGCTCCCGGTGAGGACGTGCTCGTCCTCGGGTTCGGGCAGGCGTTCACCGACCTGCTGGTGCTCGTGACCGAGGCCAGGGGCGGCCGCTTCGTCGCCGGTGAAGGAGAGGCGCTGCACTACGAGGCGAGCGGGCTCGAGCCCGTCCTGTACGTCGGGTCACGGCGGGGGGTGCCCTACCGTTCCAAGCTGGGGTACCGGCTGCAGGCGCCCCTGGCGCCGCTGCCCCACGTCCTCGACGATGCCGCCGAGGCCCGTCTGGCCGCCCTGGGTCGCCCCCTCGAGTTCGGCCCCGACCTGTGGCCCCTCGTGGCCAAGGAGGTGGGCTGGGCGTACTACCACGAACTGTTCCGGGGCCATCCCTCCCGGGTGTGCACGGGCTGGGACGACTTCGCCGCCGCCTACGAGCGCCTGGCGTGGGGACCCGAGGTCGACGCCCTCGTCGCCCGCACCGTGCCGGGGGCCGACGACCGCCTCGACCTCGCCGCCCTCAACCGTCCTCTGGCGGGGCTGCGCTTCGGCTCCCAGGCCGCCCTCCACGAGCATGTCCGTCACCACGTCGAGGCCGACGTCAGCCGGCGCACCAACCCCGAGTTCAGCGCCGACTTGGGCGCGTTCGTCGCCCTGCTGACGAGCTTCGGCACTCTGGGTCGCCTGGCCCCCCACCTGACGCCCCGGTCCCGGGTGGAGGACCTCCACGGCCGGTGGTTCAGCTTCTTCATGTACTACGCCAGCGGGCCGCCGGCGCCCCGCCTGCGCCAGTTGCTCGCCCTCGCCGACGCCGGGCTGGTCCGGTTCCTCGGGGCCGGCACCACCGTCGTCGGCGACGCGCGCCGTGGTCGCTTCGGGGCCCGCAGCACCAGCCACCCCGACGTGGTCGCGGCCCGGACGCTGGTGGAGGCGCGCATCGCCTCGCCGTCGCTCAGCCGCACCACCGATGCCCTGCTGCGGCACCTGCTCGGGCGCGGGGAGGTGGTGGAGGAGGTCGTCCACG
The DNA here is from genome assembly GCA_044871175.1 of Acidimicrobiales bacterium. GTDB lineage: Bacteria > Actinomycetota > Acidimicrobiia > Acidimicrobiales > Ilumatobacteraceae > JBIOZN01. Next base: position 4,391 of record JBIOZN010000546.1, read on the forward strand.
AGGGCGGCTGGTCGAAGAACACCGGCAAGCTGGTCGTCGGCGGCCCCGCCCTGCGCGTGCTGCGCGCCGACGGGCGGACCCACCCGCACCGTCACGCCCTGGGCGTGTTCACCAACCGGCCCGCCAGCGGCGCCTTCGCCCGGCCGCGCACCAACGCGCCCGCCTTCCGCCAGAACGACGCCGTGGCCCGGGCGATCCTCACGGCGCTGGCCGCCATGGCGGTGCCCGGCGACGTCGGCGCCGTCGCCTCCTGAGCGGCGTCCAGCCGGTCAGCCGGGGGTGAGGGCGGCGACGGCGCCGGCGACGCGGGCCAGGCGCCGGCCCTGGTGGCGGGCGGCGGCGAGGGCATCGTCGTCGGGGGCCGAGCCCTTCACCGACACCCAGCTCGCGCCGTACGGGTTGCCGGTGGCCTTGATGGCGTCGTCGGTGTAGCCGAGGGGCAGCACGATCGCCCCCCAGTGGTAGAGCGTGATGTTGATGGCCAGGATGGTCGCCTCCAGCCCCCCGTGGCGGGTGGAGGCGGAGGTGAACGCGGTGCCCACCTTGTCCTCCAGCACGCGCCGCGCCCACAGGCCCCCGCTCTGATCGAGGAACTGCTTGAGCTGGGCGGCCGGGAGCCCGAACCGGGTCGGCGTGCCGAGGGCGAACCCGTCGGCCCACTCCAGGTCGTCCAGCGTCGCCTCGGGCAGGTCGGCCACGCGCTCGCGGTGGGCGACCCAGCGCGGGTTGGCGGCGATCGCCTCCTCGGGCGCCAGCTCGCGCACCTTGCGCAGGCGCACCTCGGCGCCGGCGTCGGACGCGCCCTCGGCGACCGCCACCGCCAGGCGGTAGACGTTGCCGGTGGCGCTGTAGTGGATGACGGCGATGCGGGGGGGCATCCACGGACGGTAGGCGGTAGTCACGTCGCCCGACCCAGGCCGGGGAGGCGTGCGAGCTGCTGCACGCCCAGCGCCGGGCCCAGGCCGAGGCCCGCCTGCGGCTCAAGCCGGGGGAGTGGTCCGACTTCGCCGCCCAGCACGGCGGCATGGGTGGCGACTCCCTTCCGGGTCCCATGGACGCCGCCAACCTGGCCGCGCGGTTCAAGCAGACCTGCGCCCGGGTGGGCCTGGGCGACCGTCACCCCCACGAGCTCCGCCACGGGGTGGGCACCGCCCTGTTCAACCTCGAGGGCCGACTCGGTGCGCGTCTGCCGACTCCTTGGCCACGCCTCCAGCCGCGTGACCGAGCAGATGTACCTGGGCCGCAGCGGGGTGGCTGCCCCCGAGCTCGCCGGCGTGGTCGCCGTCGGTCTGTTCGGGGGGGCAGCCGGGCGGCTATGGCTACACCTCGGGCTATTCGGGGCTCCCGAGGCCGTTCCGGCCGGCCCCGCCAGGCCCGCTGTACAGGTCTTTCGTGCGCCCCCTGGGATTCGAACCCAGAACCTGCGGATTAAGAGTGCTCATCTCGGCGTCCATGCGCGCACGTGCGGGTGCGCCTCATGGCCCGTGACCAGGCGCTTCTGTTCAGGCGGGTTCACGTCGGCTCCGCGCCGTTCGGCGGTTTCGTGGGACGCGGCGTGGGACGCGGCGTGGTGGACACTCGAGCTCGGCGCCCCGACCTTGGTGCTGGACGGCCGGGGCATTCTGTTCGGGGGCATGGTTCTCGCGGTTTCCGTAGCTGCGGGGTGTGGCGGCAGCGTCAGCGAGGACACGGCAGGCACCCGCGCACCAAGCGTCTTGGCGGGGATGGCAACAAGTGATCCCGCTCGCCTGCCGCTCGCCGTCACCACCCAGCCGAGGCCGGGGCGTCGACACCTCCCACACCACGGCCCTCCCGCGCCGGGGCTGGGCGCGGCCAGCGGCAGGGGTTCCCGGCTCCGAGGGCCCGGGCTGCCAAGCCCCGCCAACACTAGTCACCGCTGTGCTTCGATCCGCGTCCGACATTGGCACCTCGAGCAAGCCCGGGCCCGGACAATATGGAGCAGTCGGCCCGCTCGACTTCGCCGGATACTCGGCGGACGGAGCACCGGTGTCGATGAGTGATATGGGGCGTCTCCGACCCGGGCGTTGGGGGCGACAGAGGAGGGCTGCGACGACGCGCGAGGAGTCCGAGCGGATGTCCGATCTCTGTCGTTCCTTGTACGACGCGAGTCCCCCCGAGGACGAGGCAGCGATGCGCCGTGCGGTGCCTTAGGGCACGCCGACGAACAAGTTGCACGGTTCTGCGCACATCCGCGCTGGTCACGGCCGTTGTGCGCGTTCAACTTGATCCGCGGCGGGCCCTTAACGGAAGGTATATTGACACATCCCAAGACTATGGAGCACCGACTCTAAAGTTCCCTCATCGTCTTGGAACTCGGCGGTGTATCCGCCGAATCACCAGCTCATGGACTTCAGCCCGGTAGCCGTACCCGCCTCGCCAGGAGGAATGTCGCGGCGAGGTTTACGAGCTTGGCAGCCGGGCAAAGATGACCATGATGGTCAGCACGACGAGCGTACTGACCATCAACTACCTTAAGAAGCCGTAGGAACAAGTCGGCATTCGAGCGCCCCCAGCGAACGCCGCACTCCGTCGACGAACACCTCGAGGTCTGGGCAGAGATCACGGTCGCCGATGACCGCGACGTTGAACTGTCCAGCGTAGGAGAGCGCACCGACGCCGATGGAGACGTTCGCGGTGAGGGGCACGATCGGAAAGATCTCGAGCAGGGGAGCGCCGGCGAAGTACAGCTGGATCGGGGGGCCGGGGACGTTGGCGACGTACGCGTTCATGAACCGCTGACGGGGCATGAGTCGCAGAAAGGCACGCTGCAGGAGCACGGTCCGGAACATGCTTCCGGCGGGTGGTCGGCTCTTCTTCTTGCGCTCCGCCGTCTCTGCAGCAATCTTCGCCAGCCGTCGGATGTCGTCGCGTTCCCCGATGGGAAGCGGCACCAGCATCCCCGCGTCGACGTTGCCCTGCGCCTGCCCCGGCTGTTCCCGGTGGAGCGAGACCGGAACGAAGGCGCGGAGGACAACACCCTCGATGGGCTCGCCCCGGCTTCGGAGCAGGTCTGCGTAGCCTGCGGCGACGGCCGTCATCAGGACGTCGTTCACTGTGGCGCCGTGGGTGTGGGCGATGTTCTTCGCCATGGCGAGCGAGCCACGAATGATCGCAAGCCGGCGGTCCGATCCGATTCTGCGGTTGACGCTGGTCCGCGGGGCCCGTCCCTCGGCGAAGATCTCTCGCACCGCCGGCCAGGAGCGCCGAAGTCGCTGAGCCGTGGTGATGGGATGGGCGACGACCGAGAGGGCCCGGTCGAATTCCCGGAGTCGTCGGCGCAGGTTGTCCCGGAAGAGTTCGCGCGTCGAGGGCAGCGGGGACGGCGACCACGCTGGCGCGCTCATCTCCGGCGGGTCGGGAACGGGATCGAAGAACGCGCCGAGCGTGGCCACACCGGCAACGCCGTCGGCGATGGCATGGTGCATCTTCACGAAGAACCCGACACGCTCGTCTGGCAGACCGGTCAGGAGCCACATCTCCCACAGCGGCCGGGCCCAGTGCAACGGGCGGCGGCGGAGAGTCTCGCAGGTGAGGAGGAGTTGTCGCTCGTCACCCGGAGGCGGCACAGGCTGCACGTCAACGTGCTCGGTGATGTCGAACGATTGGGCATCCGCCCACCCCGGCCACCCCAGCCCCTTGCGCGGCCAGTACAGGACCTGACGAAACCGTGGGGCCAGGTGCAGCCGTCGATCGATGGCTTGGCGAACAGGCTCGATCAGAAATCTGCTATCGACGTCGAACAGCGCTCTGCCGTCGAGGATGACAAGCGCCCCGATGTACTGGGGCCAGCCCTCCTCCTCCGGCCAGATCAGCATGAGATCCGCAGCAGTCACGCGATCGAGCCAGCCTGGTTCGCGTTGGACGTTCGCCGGATCGTTTCCTCTCTCCATGCCGCTGGCCGTCACCTCCTCTGCAAGGACGAGCAGGCCACGATTGTCGCGCAAGGTCCGCCCTGCCGCTTGCCGATCGCAGCGCTCATCGCCCGGTGCTCGGGACCGTCGACCCGTCCCCGACCGGTAGCTCCTCAGCGTCGCGAAGCTCGGTGAAGAGGTTGTGCTCGACAAACCGCACCGGACCCCACGGCGCAAGGCGCGGTCAAGCGCAGCATAAGAGCAAGCCGCGAGCCGGCGTCACACGCGTCTCGACGACCTCCCGGTTCACGCTTCGTCGGCCGAGAGTGTCCCGATCCCATCGGGCCATGGCCACCGCGGCGTCGAGGTCCACGATGGCGGTCCACGGCGCATGACGGCCACGCGCTCACCCCGACGATCCGACGGAAACCTGTCGACATCATACGCGCCAAAGTCGTGCACTCGATCGCCGCACCACGCCGGATACCGAGTGCATTCGTTCCTGGCCGCCGACATTATCGGGTGGGTCGCGGACGCCATTGAGCCGGCGGTCTCGGACCGTCAATCGGACGCGTCAACCGAGGGCTACCGGGCGCGATTTCCGGACGCGCACGATCGTCGGCAAGAACGCGGCCCCGGGTTCCTTCACGGGTTCCCCGGTCCGGCCGAATCGGCCCCCTCTACCGTGACGTCCTCGTCCGCTCCGCTTGTGGCGGCCGGCGTGCCGGATGGTACGCGCGTGACGCGCTGGGAGCGGTAAGGATGGACGTGTGGCAATCAGAAGCGATGCAATGGATCCGAATGCCCAGCCGGGCTATGGGTGGCTCTTCTTCGCCGGCACCGTGCTCGGGTTCGCCGGCTTGATGCGCATCATCGACGCGATCTGGGGCTTCCGATACAAGGGAGCGCTACCCGACAACCTCCAAGACGGCGTGCTGGGGTCGAACCTGAAGAACTACGCGTGGACGTGGCTCATCGTCGGCATCATCCTCATCGTGGCGAGCATCCTGGTGCTCTTCCGGTCCCAGTTCGCCCGGTGGGTGGGGTACATCGCCGCGGTGATCGGCGGATTGAGCGCAATGACGTGGATGCCCTACTACCCGATCTGGTCGCTCACCTACGTCGGGCTTGCCGTGCTCGTGTTCTACGCGCTGGCCCGATACGGCGGGCGCGAAACCGTCTAGCGCCCGACCCGCCGCGGCGCGCGATACCCGCCCCGCCGCCGGCACCGAGGGGAAGGAGCCGCGCCGTGATCGTGAGCGAGAGCCGGCCGGCGCCTCGCCGGCGTGGTCCTGGCGGTGGTGGTGTTACTGACGCTGTGTGTCAGTTCATGGCCAGTTGCGCCGCGACGAATTCGCCAGGCTGGTGGGGAGGAACAAGGCGGCCACGAGTCCCATCAGTCCGATGGCCGCCAGGGTGATCATGGCAGCGCCGTAGGCGTGGCTGGTGAGCGCGGAGACGAGGATGGTGCCCCCGATGGCCGTGCCGAGGCAGGAGCCGAGGTTGGACACGCTGCGCGAGAGGCCTGAGATCTCCCCTTGGCGTTCTTCGGGGAAGCTGGACTGCACGACGTTGACCGAAGGGGTGAGCATCACGCCGACGCCGAGGCCGATGAGCAAGAGTCCGGGTGTGAAGGCCCAGACGCTGGGCGAGCCGTTCACCAGGGCGAGTAGGACGAGGACCCCGGCGAGGGTGGTGATGAAGCCGGCGATGATGAGGGTGCGCTGTGGGTGTTTCCTGGCGAGTCGTTCGGCGGCGAGTGACGAGGCGAGGATGCCGCCGGTGGCAGCGGTGAAGATGACGCCGGTCTCGATGGCGTTGTAGCCGCGGACGACTTGCAGGTAGGCCGAGACGACGAAGGCGGTGCCCAGTAGCAGTAACCACTGGATGTTTTGGGTAACGAGACCGAGGTTGGAGACGCGGTTCCTGAACAGCCCGGTCGACAGCAACGGCTTCTCGCCCGCCCGCTCCATGGCGCGGACGTGGAGGAAGAACCCGCCCAAGACAGCGGCCCCGGCGGCGAGCAGCCCCACCATGAGCCAGGCGTTGTCGTCGGCGGCGAGGACG
>JBIOZN010000547.1:0-3899 GCA_044871175.1 Acidimicrobiales bacterium
CGGCGGCTCTGGTCGATCCAGCCGTAGAGGGCGTGGGCGCAGAAGGCCAACCCGGCCAGGAACACCCACCGCCCGAGGACGAGACCCACGCCGGCGAGGGCCCCGCCGACGGCCAGCTCCAACGGGAACGGGCTGGCGTGGGGGAGGTACTCCTCCTCGCCCACCGCCTCGGCGCCCTCGGAGGGCAGCTCCTCCTCGGTGGCGACCTGGCGCGCCTCCAGCCGCGCCTGCAGGAACAGGTACCCGCCGGTGATCGCCGCGAGGCCTCCGGACAGCACGAACAGCACGGTGCCCGCCCACTCGTCCGACCAGAGGTAGTAGACGACACCGGCCGCCACGAAGAACATCGTCATCACCGTGAACAGCCGGATCTCCACGGCCGCCACGCGGGGGCGCTCGTCGGCCACCTCACCGACGCGCGGCGCCGGCCTCTCGTCGGGCGGCCGCGACATCTCCTCGCCCGCCATCAGTGCCTCGACTTCTGGTCGGGATGGTTGAAGTCCCACACCGGTCGCTCCGAGCGGATGGGCGGCAACGGCCGGTCGAAGTTCTCCGGCGGCGGTGGTGACGTCGTCCACCATTCGAGGGTCTGGCCGTCCCAGGGGTTGTCCCCCGCCACCGGCCCGTGCCGGCGGGACCACCAGAGGTTGTAGAGGAAGGGCAGGAGGGCGGCGCCCTGCAAGAACGCGCCGATGGTGGACACGAGGTTGAGCGCGCCCCACCCGTCGGCCGAGCGGTAGCTGGCGAAGCGCCGGGGCATGCCCTCGAGGCCGAGGATGTGCTGCACCATGAACGTGGTGTGGAACCCCACGAAGAACAGCCCGAAATGCCACCAACCGAGGGTGCGCGACAGCATCCGCCCGGTGATCTTGGGCCACCAGTAATAGATGGCGGCGAACACCCCGAAGGCGGAGCCGCCCACCATCACATAGTGGAAGTGGGCGACCACGAAGTACGAGTCGCTCAGGTGGTAGTCGAGCGGAGCCGACGCCAGCATCGGCCCCGTGAGCCCGCCGAGCAGGAACGTGAGCAGGAACCCGATCCCCCACACGAGCGGCATCTCGAAGTTGAGCCGGCCCCCCCACATCGTGCCGATCCAGTTGAAGAACTTGATGCCGGTGGGCACGGCGATCAGCATCGTCATCCCGCTGAAGAACGGCGCCAGGATGCGGCCGGTGGTGAACATGTGGTGGGCCCACACGCCGAACGAAAGCAGGGCGATGGCCAGGGCGGCGAAGACGAACCCCTTGTAGGCGAAGACCGGGCGGCGGGAAAAGACGGCGAAGATCTCGGTGAACACACCGAAATACGGCAGGACGACGATGTAGACCTCGGGATGGCCGAACCACCAGAAAAGGTGCTGCCACAGCAGCGGGTCGCCGCCGCCGGCCGGGTTGAAGACCTGGGCGCCGAAGTTGCGGTCGGCGAACAGCATGACGCCGGCGGCGGTGAGCACCGGGAAGGTCACCAGGATGAGCAGGGAGGTGGCGAACATCGTCCACACGAACACCGGCATGCGGAACATGGTCATGCCCGGGGCCCGCATGGTGGACACCGTGGCCACGATGTTCACCGCGGTGGCGATGCCGGCGAACCCCAGCAGGGCCACGCCGACGATCCACAGGTCGCCGCCGATGTTGGGCGTGTACACGCCGTCGGACAGCGGCGCGTACCCGTACCAGCCGAACTTGGCCGCGCCGTCGGCGGTGAGGAACCCCGACAGCATGGTGATCCCGGCCACCAGCGTGAGCCAGTAGCCCAGGGCGTTGAGCCGGGGGAACGCCATGTCGCGGGCCCCGATGTGGATGGGCAGGAAATAGTTGGCGATCCCGAAGGCGAACGGTGACACGAACAGCAGCACCATGATCGTGCCGTGCATCGTGAACAGCTGGTTGTAGGTGTCCTCGCTCACGATGTTCTGCTCGGGCCGGGCCAACTGGGTCCGCATCAGCCCGGCCATGGCCCCCCCGACCAGGAAGAACACGACCGCGGTCACCATGTAGGAGATGCCGATCACCTTGTGATCGGTGCTGGTGACCCACCCGAGGATGCCGGTGGCCCGCCGGTGGGGCTCGTGGGGCGGCCCGCTCTCGACGGGCCGCTCGATGAGCACCGTCATGTCGTGACCTCCCCCTCGCCCCGGTGCTCATCGACCCAGGTGTCGAACTCGTCGGGTGGCAGCGCCCGGAGCGTGAAGTTCATCTTCCAGTGGTCGAGACCGCAGAACTCCGAGCAGACGCCCTCCCACGTCCCTGCCTCGTCGATGTTGACCTCGAGCTCGTTGGGGAACCCGGGGATGAGGTCACGCTTGGTGATGAAGTGCGGCACCCAGAACGAGTGGACGACGTCGTTGCTGAGCAGCCGGAAGCGAACGGTGCGGTCGGTGGGCACCACCAGCTCGGGCGGGTCGCCCCCGGGTACCCCGTTCACGAAGATGTCGTCGTCCGGGTAGCGGAACTGCCATGACCACTGGAAACCCTGCACCTCGACGACGACATCGGGATTGGCGACCTGACGGTCGTGGTCACGACGCACCGCCTCGCTCACTCCCAGCAGCACGCCCACGATGATGAGGGGGACGACGGTGTAGACGACCTCGAGGCTGACGACGTACTGGCGCTGGCTGGGCTCGGCGGCCCGCTTGCGGGCGACCCTGTCCTTGATGAGCACGGTGGCGACGAGGCCGTAGACCAGCAGGCCGATGACGAGTGCGATGGTGAGGAAAAGGCCCCAGAGGCGCCCGGTGCCCTTTCCCTCCGAGGTGACGGGATCGGGAAGCGCCGTGTGCCCGCAGCCGCCGAGGACGCCGGCGGCGGCGAGGGCGGCGAACGCGGCGCCCATGATCCGGCGACGGGTCATGACGGCGTGCCCCGACCGGCCAGCTCGAGGGCATCCAGACGACGGTCGTTGCGGGAAGCCTCCCGCTCACTGTGGCGCATCCAGGCCACCAGGACGACGGTGCCGACGGCCAGGGCGAACAGCTCGCCTACGCCCCACAGGATGCCTGCGCCCGTGCGCTGGTCGTCCAGCGGGCTGGCGCCCCAGGGCCGGTCGAGGGCGGCATACCAGTCGCCCGCGATCACCGAGGTGCGCCCCAGCAGGGCGACACCGAGCACGGCGTGGAACGGCACCGTCAACACGACGAGGCCGAGCCGGGCGGCGTGGGGGAGCCGCACCGGGTGGGGGTCGACGGCCAGCACGGCCGCCGCCCACAGGCAGCCGGCCACCACGAAGTGCACGTGCAGCCAGGCGTGCAGCCAGGCGTGGCGCAGCGTCGCCTCGTACAGGGCGGTCGAGTAGAGCACGACGAGCGTGCCGCTGAACAGCACCGTGGCCGTGACGGGATGGGTGAGGACCCGCGTGGCCGGATGGTGCAGGGCGCGCCGCACGAGCGCCTTGGTGCCCGGGCGGCCCGCCTGCAGGGCCAGGGTGAGCGGGGCGCCGGCGACGAGCAGCACGGGCGCCACCATCCCGAGCAGGACGTGCTGCACCACGTGGGCCGAGAAGAGCACGGTGTCGTAGCGGGCCAGCCCGGATTCGGTGGCCACGAGGATGACCCCGAGGCCGCCCAGGAAGGCGGCTGTGCGCGCCCGGCGCCAGCGGCGGCCGCGAGCGGCGAGGCGGTGGACGGCCACGACGTAGACCACGCCGGCGGCGACGGTGAGGGCGAGGGCGGCGACGTCGAGCGCACCCCACGACGGGACGATGAGGTTCCGCAGCGACGGGGCGGGCGGCACCACCGCGGCACGCTACCCGTTGCCGACCATGCCAGCCCGATCCGGCGGGCAGGAGGGAAAGCCGAAGCTGCCGCTGGCGTCACCGTTTCGTTGACCGGCCCACGAAATCGGTGACACAAGCATCACAGCGGCGTGGGAGGGACGTTGCGGCCCCGACGAAGC
>JBIOZN010000548.1:0-2254 GCA_044871175.1 Acidimicrobiales bacterium
CCCACGGACCAGCCGGTGGATCCCCTGAACGACCTTCTCGACGACGCCTGCCCACCGCCGCCCCGCCGCTTGAGCGTTGGGTCACTTTCGCGTCGCATGTGCGCGAAAAGTGACCCAACGCTGCTCAGGGCTCGATGGAGGCGCCGGCTTCGGTGCCGCCGGCGTCGGCGGGCTCGCCCAGCAGGTCGCCCACCGTGTCGTCGGTGAGCCGGCGGAAGCAGCGCCGGCCGTTGCTGCGGGCGAGGGTGGCGTCCTCGTGGTCGCCCGGTTTGAGCGTGCGCTCCGAGCCGGCCAGGGCGGCCACGGCCACCCGCAGCGCCTCGGCGGTGGGAAGGGCCGGGCGGAAGGCTTCCATGAGCCGGTTGTTGATGGCTTCGGCGTCACCCCCGAGCACACAGAAGTCGGACTCGTCGATGACCGTGCCGTCGTAGAGGATGTGGAAGAGGCGGTCGCTGTCGCCATCGGCGCCGACCTCGGCCACCAGGATCTCCACCTCCATGGGCTTCAGCTCGTGGGTGAAGACCTGGCCCAGCAGCTGCGCGTAGCGGTTGGCCAGGCTCCGGGCGTCGACGTCGTCGCGGCTGAACTGGTAGCCCTTGAGGTCGGCCGCCCGCACGCCGTCCACCCGCAGCTGGTCGAACTCGTTGTAGCGGCCGACACCCGCGAAGGCGATGCGGTCGTAGATCTCGCTCACCTTGCGCAGCGTGTTGGACGGGTTCTCGGCCACGATCAGGATCCCGTCGTCGTAGGTCAAAGCGGTGAGGGCGCGCCCCCGGGCGATGCCCTTCCTCGCGTAGTCCGCCTTGTCCTTCATCATCTGCTCGGCGGGCACGTAGAACGGCATGGTCATGACGAGGTGACCTCCATGCCGCCGGTGGCGCGCTGGGCGTCGGCGACGGCCTGGAAGCGCACGCCCAGCTCGTCGTCGCCCACCCGCTCGAAGCCCTCGCTCGTGATGGTGGCGACCACCGGGTAGATGCCCCGCAGCGGGTCGGGGCCACCCGTGGCCGAGTCGGCGTCGGCCGCCTCCCACAGCGCCCGCACGGCCAGCTCGATGGCCTCGTCCCGTCCCAGCCCGGGCCGGAACCCAAGCTTGATCACCGTGCCGGCGTGCAGCGAGCCCGACCCGGTGGCCACGTTGTCCTTCTCCTCGTAGCGGCCGCCGGTGACGTCGTAGGTGAACAGGCGGCCCACGTCCCGCAGCGTGTCGTAGCCGGCGAAGATGGGCACGACGGCCAACCCCTGCATGGCCGCCGGCAGGTTGCTGCGCACCATGGCCGACAGCTGGTTGGCCTTGCCCTCCAGACTGAGCAGGGCGCCCTCGACCTTCTCGTAGTGCTCCAGCTGAAGCTGGAAGAGCTTCACCATCTCCATGGCCGGGCCGGCCGCCCCGGCGATGGCGACGCCCGAGTGGCGGTCGGCGGGCAGCACCTTCTCCATGGTGCGGTGGCTGATGAGGTTGCCACTCGTCGCCCGGCGGTCGCCGGCCATGACGACCCCGTCGGCGTAGCGCAACGCCACGCACGTGGTGGCGTGGGGGATCCCAGTGGGAAGCGGGCCCGACGCGTCGGGCGGCGTGAGCCCGAGGCGCCGGAGGAGCTCGGGAAAGCTCGATCCCGGATCGTCGCCGGGTCGGAAGAGGGGCATGGACATAGCTGGCCCGCACGCTACCGGCGGCCGGACGGAGCCGGCCCTCCCTGGCCGTGACAGCCCGCCGACGCACCATCGCCCCACCGCGGCCGCGCCACTCGTACGGTTGTGCCCGTGGTGACCCGTCAGGGGGACGGCTTCGACACCTTCTTTCGCGACCTGTACCCCTCGGCGCGCACGGTTGCCCTGCGCCTCACCGGGTCGGTGCGGGCCGCCGAGGCGGCGACCATCGACGCCTTCACCGACGCCCTCGTCCGGTGGCGTCGGGTCGCCAAGCTGGCCCATCGCGACGCGTGGGTGTTGCGGCGCACGGTCGACGACGCCCTCGAGCGGGCCCGTCACGACGCGCCCTCGGTTCGGGCCGAGGACGAGGAGCCCGAGGTGCGGCGTGCGCTGGTGGCCGCCCTCGGCCAGCTGACCCGGCGCCAGCGGGAGGCGATCGTGTTGCACCACCTGGCCCGCCTGCCCCTGCCTGACGTGGCCGCTGCGCTGGGGGTGTCCCAGGAGACGGCGCGCACGGAGCTGCACGACGGGGTGGCCGGGCTGCGGGCCCTGCTCGACCGACCCGGGACGCCGGCGTGAGGCCCGTACTCGACCGACCCGG
>JBIOZN010000549.1:0-9265 GCA_044871175.1 Acidimicrobiales bacterium
TGTCGGCGACGCAGCGGCCGATCGAAACCGTCGCGCGCCTTCTCTTCGGTACACGACCACTTCCCGAGATCGTCGACACCGGCCATCAACGACGGGTCGATCTCGCGATCGAGCTGCCGGAGGGTGAGCTCGAGGCGGTTGCGTCGGCCGAGCAGATGGACGACGTCCTGGACCGGATCGCGACGATGGTGCAGGAGCACCGCACGACGCTCGTGTTCGTCAACACCCGCCGCCTGGCCGAGCGCCTGGCCCACCAGTTGGCCGAGCGCATCGGCGACGACCTGGTGGCCGCGCACCACGGCAGCTTGTCCAAGGAGCGGCGGCTGCGGGTGGAGACTCGCCTGCGGGCCGGTGAGCTGCGGGCGCTGGTGGCAACCGCATCGCTCGAGCTCGGCATCGACATCGGCCCGGTCGAGCTGGTGTGCCAGGTGGGCTCCCCTCGCAGCATCGCCACGTTCCTACAGCGGGTCGGCCGCTCCAACCACACCCGCTCGGGCACGCCCAAGGGTCGTCTGTTCCCCCTCACCAGGGACGAGCTGGTCGAGTGCACGGCCCTGCTCACGGCTGTGCGCGCCGGCCGGCTCGACGCCATCGAGCCCGCCCGCTCGCCGCTCGACATCCTCGCTCAGCAGATCGTGGCCGAGGTGGGTGCGCAGTCGTGGCCGATCGCCGCGCTGTACGAGCGGGTACGACGGGCGGCGCCGTTCCGCGACCTGCGCCCGAGCGACTTCGACGAAGTCGTCGCCCTGGTCACCGACGGCATCATGACCGGGCGAGGGCGCCGCGGCGCCTACCTGCACCACGATGCCGAGCAGGGCGAGCTGCGCGCCCGCCGCGGCGCCCGGCTGGCCGCGGCCACCTCCGGCGGCGCCATCCCCGAGACCGGCGACTACCGGGTGGTGGCCGAACCCGACGACACCTTCATCGGCAGCGTCAACGAGGACTGGGCCGTCGAGTCCATGGCCGGCGACATCTTCCTGCTCGGCACGCACTCCTGGCAGATCCGCAAGGTCGAGGCGGGTGTCGTCCGCGTGCACGACGCCGGCGACACGCCGCCCACCATCCCGTTCTGGGTCGGCGAGGCGCCGGCGCGCACGGTCGAGCTGTCTGAGCACGTGTCCGAGCTGCGGCGCGCCGTCGATCAGCGGCTCGCCACCGGCGACCCCGATGCGGCCCGCCGGATGCTGGTGGAGGCGGCAGGCATCGAGCCCGACACCGCCGCCATGATCGTCGACTACCTGGCCGTCGGCCGCGCCGTGCTCGGCGCCATGCCCACGCACCAACAGCTCGTCGTCGAGCGGTTCTTCGACGACACCGGCGGCATGCAACTGGTCGTCCATTCGCCCTACGGCGCACGCATCAACCGGGGCCTCGGGCTGGCGCTGCGCAAGAAGTTCTGCCGCACCTTCAACTTCGAGTTGCAGGCGGCCGCCACCGACGACGCCGTCGTCCTGTCCCTCGGACCGCACCACAGCTTCCCCCTCGACGAGGTCGTCCGCTACGTGTCCAGCCGCAGCGTGCGCGACACGCTCGAGCACGCCATCTTGGATTCGCCCATGTTCCAGGCCCGCTGGCGCTGGAACCTCAACCGGTCTCTCCTGGTGCTGCGGTGGCGCAACGGTTCGCGCAACCCGCCGCCCATCCAGCGGATGGAGTCCGACGACCTGCTGGCGGCCGTGTTCCCCCAGGCGGCCGCCTGCCAGGAGAACATCACCGGCCCGATCGAGATCCCCGATCACGTCCTGGTCCGCCAGACGATCGACGACACGCTGCACGAAGCGCTCGACGTCGACGGGGTGACCGCGCTCCTCCAGCAGATCGAGCGCGGCGAGGTGGGCGTGCACTGTTGCGACACCACCGAGGCGTCCGTGCTGGCCCACGAGATCATCACGGCCCGCCCGTACGCCTTCCTGGACGACGAGGAAGCCGTGAACCGCCGCACCAACGCGGTCCGCCTCCGACGCGGCTTGGCCGTCGACGTGGCCAGCATCGGCACGCTCGACCCCGCCGCCATCGCCCGGGTGCACGCCGAGATCGCGCCGTCGCCGGCCACCGCCGACGACCTGTACGACCTCGTGTCGTCCCTGGTGCTCACCCGGCCGCGCGACGAATGGCAGACCCACTGGTGCGAGCTGGCCCGGCGGGGGCGCGGTTCGTTCCGCCGCGCCGATGGCGGCCAGCTGTGGTGCACCACCAGCAACGCCGCCGCCGCCGACGCCGCCCTCGCCGGCGACGACGATGCCGTGGTCGCCGTCGTGCGGGGCCACCTGGAGATCGCGGGCATCACCGCGTGCGACGACTTGTCGGCCGCCACGGGGCTGGCGGTCCCACGGGTGGCGTGGGCGCTCGCCGCCCTCGAGCAGCAGGGGTTCACGTTGCAGGGCCGCTACACGGCCGCCGCCAACGGGCCGCAGTGGGTGGCCCGCCGGCTGCTGGCCCGCATGCACTCCTACTCCCGCCGCTCGCGGCGGCAGTCGGTCAAAACGGCCACCGCCCAGGACTTCATGCGCTTCCTGCTGCGCTGGCAGCACATCGCCCCGGGCACCCAGCTCGCCCGGCCCGACGGGCTCGTGGCCCTGCTCGAACAGCTCCAGGGGTTCGAGGGCGCGGCGGCCGCCTGGGAACCCGAGCTGCTGGGCCGGCGGCTGCGCCACTACCAACCCGGGTGGCTCGACGCCCTGTGCCACAACGGCGAGGTCGCGTGGCTGCGGCTGGTACCGCCGCCGCACGACGGCACGCCCAGCACGGCCAGCGCGCCGTCCAAGGCCACCCTTATCTCGGTCGTGCTCCGCTCCGACCTGGGGTGGCTGCTGCACGCCGCCCGTAGCCGGGCCCAGCCCACCGAACCGACCGTGGGAGCCACTGGGGAGGTGCTCGAAGTGCTGCGGGCGCGGGGCGCCTGCTTCGCCGGCGAACTGGCCTCCGCCACCCGCCGCCAGCCCGACGACGTCGAGCGGGCACTGTGGGACGGGGTCGCCCGCGGGCTGGTCATGTGCGACGGGTTCGGGGCCATCCGGGCGCGCGTCAACGGCGGCCCGCCCGCCCAAACCGCGCCGCGGCTCGCCCGCCTCGGGCGCCGGGTCCGGCCCACCGGCGCCAGCGCCGGCCGGTGGGCGCTCGTCCCACCGCGCATCGAGGCCGACCGCGACGACATCGCCGAGGCGGTGGCCGAACAGCTGCTCAACCGCTGGGGCGTGGTCTTCCGCGCCCTGGGCGTGCGCGACCTCATCGGCTTGCCGTGGCGCGACGTCCAGTGGGCCCTCCGCCGCCTGGAAGACCGGGGCCTGGTGCGAGGAGGACGGTTCGTCGCCGGCGTCACGGGCGAGCAGTACGCCCTGCCCGCCGCCGCCGACCAGTTGCGCGCGGTCGCCAAGACGCCGACCAGCGGCGAACAGGTCGTGGTCAACGCCACCGATCCCCTCAACCTGGTCGGGATCATCGTCCCCGGCGACACCGTCCCTGCGGTGCGCACCAACACCGTCACCTACGTCGACGGCGTCCCGGCCGTGCCGCCCCGAGCCCGCACCGGCTGACTCGCGCCACCCGCGAGACCCTCGGCCGGTCGGTGGTGGGGCAGGCGACCGGAGGCGTCGCCGGCCACCGCCATCTCAGGGACGGAACTGCAGCGGCCGGGGGCCGAGGCGGGCCGGCTGCTGCACGATGCGGTACGCCGCCGGCACCCACTCACACACCAGCCGGCGGGTGTCCCTGGGGTCGATCAGCTCTTCGATCTGGAAGCGGTTCAGCGGCCCTACCGGGCCCCGCACGCGTTCGATGCGGGCCTCGAGCTCGGCGCGGAGGGCCTCGGGATCGTCGGCCTCGGCCAGCTGGCGCTTGTACGCCGCCTCGATGCCGCCCTCCGGCGGGATGCCGCCCACGTCGGCGGAGGGCCAGGCCACCCGCATCGACGGCTGACGGATCGGGGTGGCGAAGTTGTTCCCCGCCACGCCGAAGCTACGGCGTACGAGCACCGTGAACATCGGCACCCGCACCTGGGCGAACGCGACCATCCACTCGCCGCCCCTGCGGATCGTGCCCGCGATCTCGTGCTTGAGCCCGACGGCGAACCCGGGATTGTCGACCAGGTTGAGCACGGGCAGATGGAAGACATCGCACAGGTCGAGGTGGCGGCGCAGCTTGTCGCAGCCGTCGGCGGTCAGGGCCCCGCCGTTGGGATGACGGCTGTCGGAGGCGATGACGCCCATGGGATGGCCGTCGAGCCGCACGAGCGCGGTGACCTGATCGGTGCCCCACAGCGGCCCGATCTCGAAGAACGAGCCCCGGTCGACGATCAGCTCGATGGCGCGCCGCACGTCGAAGGTCGTCGTCCGCCGGCGGGGGACGATCGTGAACAGCTCCTCGTCCCGACGGTCCGGCGGGTCGTCGGGGTCGGCCGGGTGCACGGGCGGCGCCGCGAAGACGCTCGGCGGCAGGTACGACAGGAAGCGGCGGGTCAGCGCGGCGGCTTCCTCTTCGCTGTCGGCCAGATTGTCGACCGAACCGTTGCGGCAGTGGATGTGCCAGCCGCCGAGCTCTTCTTTGCTGATGTCGTACCCCATGGCGTGGCGCACGACGGGCGGCCCGGCCACGAACAGCTGGGCGATGTCGCGCACCATCACCGAGAAGTGGCCGAGCACCGCCTTGGCGGCGCCGATCCCCACCACGCTCCCCAGCAAGACGTTGGCCACCGGCACCGTGGCGAGCTGTTCGGTGTACTCGGTGCTGCCGAGGTGCCCGGGCAGGAACGACCCGCCTCCGCCGCCGACCCGGGGCTTGCCCGCCTCGATTGCGCCCGAGCTCTCCTGGGCCGTGCTCTCCCCGGGTGCCTTCTGCTCGGGGACCATGGCCGCCACGCTGCCGCCGCCGGAGGAGCCGTCGAGCAGGCGGATGGACGGCACCTGCAGCTGCACTGAGAGCTGGTCGAGGTGGAAGGCCTTGGCCCCGATGGCGCCGTCGGCGTGGCCGCCCCGCGAGGTGAAGTCGTCGGCGCACACGATCACGGTGCGCCCCCCGATCGTGCCCCATCCGCCGACGTGGTTGGCGGGCGTGAAGGCGGCGATGCGCCCGGCATCGTCGTAGGAGGCAAAGCCGGCGGCGCTGCCGATCTCGTGGAACGAGCCCGGATCGAGCAGCAGGGCGATCCGCTCCCGGCACGTGAGCTTGCCCCGCTGGCGCTGGCGCACCACGCCCGGGTCGTCGGAGCCCGCCGCCAGCCGAGCGCCGGCCAACGCCTGCAGCGAGCCGATCTGGTCGAGAACGTCGGTCCAGGTCTCCTCGGCCGACGGTCGCTGGGACGATCCTCCCGAGGCCGCCGCGCCGTCGGCGCCGTCGACCGTCACCACGGCCACGACGCGGCCCTGCTGCACCTGCTCGCCCACCCCTAGCGCCTCCATGGCGGCGATGACGCCGGCGCACGGGGCGGCCACGACGGTCTGCATCTTCATGGCGCTGATGACCAGGACGGTGGCCCCGGCGGCGACGGCGTCACCCACCCCGACGCGCAACTCCTCGACGGCACCGTCCATGGGGCACACGACGGCCTGCTGGCCGGGGCCGACGGTCAGCGCCGGCGCGGCCGCCGGCGCCGAGCGTCGGGGCGGCGAGGCGGACACCCCCGCCACCGACCCCCCGGCGGCGGTCGGGCTCGCCCCGCCGGGGCCGACGGCGGCGGCCTGCTCGGCCAGGAGGACCAGCGCGCCTGTCGGCTCGTCGGCCCCATCGAGCGCGGGCACCTCGGCCAGCAGCGTCGTGCGGGCGTCACCGGCGCGCACCGCCGGATGGGCCAGGACCGTGCGGAGGGCAGCGGTGTTGGTGGGCAGCCCGGCGATGTGGAACTCACCGAGCGCCCGGCGCGTGCGGTCGACGGCGGCGGCCACCGACGGCGCAGCGCTCCAGCCGATGACCTTGGCCAGCAACGGGTCGAACGCCGGCGACGGGCGGTAACCGACGTAGCCGCAGGCGTCGACGCGCACGCCCGGACCCGACGGCTCCTTGTAGGCCGTCAGGGTGCCGGCTCCTGTGGCGACGACGCGAGCCTGCACGGCGAAGCCGCGAGGTGGGCCGACGGCCTCCTGCGTGCCGAGGCCGAGGTCGTCCAGCGACGCGCCGGCGGCGAGGCGGAACTGCGCCTCGACCAGGTCGACGCCGGTCACCTGCTCGGTGACGGTGTGCTCGACCTGGATCCGGGGGTTGCACTCGATGAAGAAGTGCTCGCCGGTCTCGGGCACGACGAGGAACTCGACGGTAGCCGCGTTCACGATTCCGGCTTCCTGCCCGATGGCCAAGGCGTCGCGCTGGAGGCGACTGCGCAGCCCCGGATCGAGCGCCGGCGCAGGGGCCACCTCCACCAGCTTCTGGTGGCGGAGCTGCACCGAGCAGTCCCGGTCGTGGAGGTGGACGACGTGCCCGTGCCCGTCGGCGAGGATCTGGACCTCGACATGGCGGGGGCGGGTCAGCAGGCACTCGACGAACAGGGAGCCATCGCCGAAGGCACCCTCGGCCTCCCGCCGGCAGCGGTCGAACGCCTCGGCCATCTCATCCGGGTGGTGGACGACGCGCATGCCCCGGCCGCCGCCACCGGCGGCCGCCTTGAGCATCACCGGATAGCCGAGGTGGCCGGCGACCTGCTCCGCCGCGGCCGCCGCCGCCACGGTGCCGCGGCTCCCGGCCACGACCGGGATTCCCAGCGAGCCGGCCAGGTTGCGGGCCCGCACCTTGTCGCCGAACAGGGACAGCGTGGACGCCGTAGGGCCGACGAACACCAGACCGGCGGCCGCGCACGCCTGGGCGAAGTCGGCGCGTTCGGCGAGGAAGCCGTAGCCGGGATGGACGCAGTCGCAGCCGGCGGCCAGGGCGGCGCCGACGAGGGCGCCGAGGTCGAGGTAGGCGGCGACGGTGTCGTCGGGGCCGCCGATCAGCCGGGCTTCGGTGGCGATCCGGGTGTGCAGCGACAGCGCGTCGGACGCAGGGTGGACGGCGACGGACTCGATGTCGAGGGCCGCGGCCGCCTGGGCGATGCGGATGGCGATCTCGCCGCGGTTGGCGATGAGTACACGCCTGAGCGCTCCCACGTGTCCCCTCGTTCGCGTTGTCCTTGCCGGCGGCCCCGGCGAGCGTGTCATTGGCGCCGGCGGCCGTCCAAATCCGTGAAGGGCGGTTCAGCCCGGCGGGGCGGGCAGGTGCACGGCCAGCCAGCGAGTGCCGGCGTCGGTGCGCACCACGCGGTGCGGCACGCCCGTCGTGAGCAGAAAGTGCTCGTCCGGGACGAGACGCACGGTGCGCCCCTGCACCTCGAGCTCGGCCGCGCCGCTCAGCAACAGCACCCACTCGTCATGGTCCTGGACGTAGACGACCGGTTCGGGCGCCTCGGAGCTGACGATGTGCTCGATACGCACGCCGTGTCGCGCCAGCGCCTCCTCGAAGCGCTCCCCGGAGGCGGGCACCGCGCGATCGAGGCGCTCCGGAACGACCACGCCGACAGTGTGTCGCGGCCTTGCCCTCCCCCGCGTCAGGCGTACCGCCCGCCCGCCTCCCGCCGCCGTACGACGAGGACGACCACCGTGCCGGCAGCGGCGACGGCTCCCGTGGCCGCCAGCGCGCGCCCGACGCGGCGCCTCCGGGCTTCCGCCGTCGCAACGTCGGCGGGAGCGGCCAGCACGAAGCCGGCCATGGCGGCCAGATGGGGGCGCCGCCCCGGCGTGACGCGCAGATCGCGCGCGGCGATGGCGACCAGGGGCGAGCGGGTGCCGCTGCAGACGTGGGCCAACTCCAGCCACGGCCCGGCCAGCACGGGTGCGCCGGCGACGGTGCCGTCGTCGACCACGACCTCGTTGCCGTGGAACGTCACCGTGACGGCCGCCGGCCGGTCGGTGGTGCGCAGCACGAGAGGGCCGCGCGCCAGCCGGGCCAGGTGGGCCCGGCTGCGGGAGTCGGCCAGGTTGGCGGCGAGCAGACCGGCGACCATCTCGGCCAGGCCGGACGCCTGGTCACCCGCCGGCACCGTGACGCGCGGCGGCGACGACGTCAGATACGACGCCACCACGGCTTGAGCCCGAGGTCGTCGGCGATGACCTGCAGCGCGTTGTAGGCGGGGCCGAAGGTGATGAACCCGTGCGGGTGCTGGGTCGACCCGGCCAGGTAGAGCCGGTCGATGGGCGTGCGGTACTGGCCCAGCTCGGGCAGCGGGCGCTGGTCGAGCATGTTGTCCAGGCTGATCTCGCCCATCATCCAGTCGCCGCGCACCATGTTGATCATCTTCCGGGCGATCTCGGCGGGGGTGTAGGCGACCCAGTCGAGGATGACCTCGTCCGTGAGGTTGGGGGCGTAGCTCCTCCACGCTTCGATGCAGTGCCGGCCGTAGCGGTGCCCGACGAGGTCCCACTGGGCCTCGCCGCCGTCGGCCAGGGAGAAGGGCGCGAACTGGCGGAGCAGCCCGGTGTAGCCGCCGGCGGGCGCGTCGGTGGGGTCGTACAGGGTGTTGACGGCGGCGTTCGGGCGCGGCTCGGGCAGCTTCCCGGCGCGCACGGCGCGCCAGTCGTCGTCCAGGTCGGCGGGCGAGGCGTACCCGAGGTTGACCACCCAGGCCCGATCGACGTCGGGATCGAAGGCGGTCGCGGTGTAGGCCGGCGGCGCGGTCATGGCCAGATGGACCGAGAAGAGGGTCCACCCTTGATGGCGCACCCGGGTGGCGACGCGTTCGCGCAGCTCGGGGGCGACGGCTCCGGGTTCGAGGAAGCGCAGGAACGTCTGCTCGACGTCGACGGTGGAGGCGACCAGTTGGCGGGCGGTCAGCTCGGTGCCGTCGGTCAGTCGCACGCCGACGGCCCGGTTGCCGTCGACGACGATGTGGTCGACCTCGGCGTCGCTGATCATGGTGCCGCCGTGCTGGGCCAGGTCGCGCCACAGGGCGTGGGCCAGGCGATGCGAGCCGCCGACGCAGAGGTGCCAGTTGTCGATCTTGCCGACGAGGAGCGGGAACCCGATGGCCAGCCCGGGCACGTCGTTCGTGTAGCCGCAGATCGCGGCGTGGAACGCCAGATGGGCCTTGATCTTGGGGTTCGTGAAGTGCTGGTCGAGGAACTGGTCGATCGTCTCCCGCCGTAGCTTCACGCTCAGGAACTCGGAGCGATCCTCGACGCCGAACATGGCCAGCGCCTTGGTGAGCTCCTTCACGGCCATCGGCGGCTGGTACATCAGGGTGCCCAGCAGCAGGTCGACGTAGCCGTGGGCCTCGACGTACAGACGCCGGAACGTCTCGGCGTCGACC
>JBIOZN010000550.1:0-31775 GCA_044871175.1 Acidimicrobiales bacterium
TCGCTGACCAGCGACCTGCGCCACGCGCTGGACCGTGGCGAGATCGAGGTGTTCTACCAGCCCCTGGTCGACCTCGAGACCGGGCACATCAACGGCCTCGAGGCGCTCGCCCGCTGGCGGCACCCGGAGCACGGGATGCTGCAGCCCGGCAACTTCATCCCTCTCGCCGAGGAGACCGGGCTCATCGTGCCCCTGGGCGAGCGCGTGCTGCACGCGACGCTGGCCCAGGTGGCCGCCTGGGGGGTTGCCGCCCCCCAGTTCACGCCGCCGCCGATCGGGGTCAACGTGTCGGCCGCCCAGCTGGCCCAGCCCGACTTCGTGGCCAAGGTGCGCCAGGCGCTGGCCGAGACGGGGGTGGCGCCCGGCCAGCTCACCCTGGAGGTCACCGAGAGCGCCCTGCTCGCCGACGTCGGTACGATCATCGCCCGGCTGCAGGCGTTGGCCGACGACGGGATCGGCATCGCCATCGACGACTTCGGCACCGGCTACAGCTCCTTCGCCTACCTCCACCGCCTGCCCGCCAGCCACGTGAAGATCGACCGCACGTTCACCGAGGACCTGCCGGCGGGCCCGGGACGCGCCATCGTGGAGGCGGTGATCCCCCTCGCTCGCGGCCTCGGTCTGGTCATCGTCGCCGAGGGGGTGGAGACCGCCGAACAGCGCGACGCCCTGCTCGACCTCGGGGCCGACGTGGGCCAAGGTTTCTGGTTCAGCGAGCCACTGCGGCCCGACGACGTGCCCGCCGGCATCGCCGCCCTGGCGCGAGCAGCCCGGGAACCGGGCGCGTGAGCATCGACGAACGCGCCGTCCTGCGGGCCCTGCCCGACCCGGTGGTGCTCCTCGACGCCCAGGGCTGTTTCCTGTGGGCCAATCGGGCGGCCGAGGACGCCTACGGGTGGACCCTCGAGCGGTGGCAGGGGCGGATGTGCACCGAGCTCGTGCATCCCGACGACGTGCCGAGTGCCCTGGAGGCGATGGCCACCGTGGTGGACAAGCCGCTGGGCACCCTCGTCGAGGTCCGGGCCCGCACCGGGTCGGGTGAGTGGCGGCTGGTCGAGCTGCGGGGCCGGGCGGCGCTGCGCGACGAGCAGCTGGGTGCCATCGTGCTGGTGGCTCGGGACATCACCGACCGCCGCCGCTGGGAGCTGGCCGCCGGCGAGGCGGCGGTGGTGCAGGCGGTGGTGCAGCACGCTCCGGTGATCTTCTTCCTGCTCGGGCCGGGCCGCGTGATCCGCTCGGTCAGCCCCGCCCTGGTGCGCACCCTCGGTCACTGGGCCGAGACCAGCATCGGGCTGTCCTTCGACGACCTCGTCCATCCCGAGGACCGCCGGGCGGTGGCGCTGGCCATCGACGACAGCCGGCGCGGCGTGCAGAACGACACCGTCGAGGCCCGCCTGCTGCGCCGGGACGGCAGCCCGGTGCTGCACCAGCTCACCGTCACCGGGCTGATCGACGATCCCATCGTCGCCGGCATCGTCGTCACCGCCCACGACATCAGCGAGCTCGAACGGGCGCGCGCCCACCTCCACCACCTGGCCACCCACGACGACCTCACCGGGCTGCCCCACCGGCCCGCCCTGCTCGACGCCCTCACCGTGTACCTGCTCGAAGAGGACGAGGTAGCGGTGATCTTCGTCGACCTCGACGCCTTCAAGCAGGTGAACGACCGTCTGGGGCACGCGGCCGGCGACCGGGTGCTCCAGATCGTGGCCGACCGGCTCGGGCGGGCGGTGCCTCCGCCGGCCGTGGTCGGCCGGCTGGGCGGCGACGAGTTCCTGGTGGTCGTCGCCGGTGATGAAGCCGCCGAGCGGGCCCGCCGGTTGGCCGACGACGTGTCCCGGGCCGTCGGCGCGCCCATCAACGTGGGCGAGGCCGACGCCGTGCACGTCCACGCCACCTGCGGCGTGGCCCGGTCCCGTCCCGGCGACGGACCCGAAGAGCTGGTGGCGGCGGCCGACGCGGCGATGTACCGCGCCAAGATGGCCTGAGCCCTTCACGCCGTGCTCCACCACCGGAGGTAGTCGGAGGCGAAGCGGTCGAGCAGGGCGTCCGACACGCTCGGCATGACGACGGCGTGGGCCTCACCCTGGTTGCACGCGAGCTGGTAGGTGCGCACCACCGCCTCGGACGGCTGGGGGAACACCACCGTCAGGGCGTGCGGGTTGCGCAGCACGGGCACCCCGGCGCGGCGCAGCCCGCCCACCAGCCGGTCGGTGCGCCGGAGGCAGGCGGCCACGTCGGCCGCGAACCCATCGCGCCCGTGCTGCATCAGGCGCGCCCACAGCGCCACCACGGCGTGGCCGTTGCGTGATCCCATCAAGGTCGTGTCGTTCGACCGCAGATAGCTGACGGCCGAGGCGACGCGAGCGACGTGCTCGCGGCGGGCGACCAGCACACCGCAGGGCATGGGCGTGCCGATCATCTTGTGCCCGGACGTCGAGATGGTGTCGATGACGTGGGCGAAGCTCGGTTGCCACGACGGTGGCGCGTCCGGCACGAAGGGCAGCACCATGGCGTTGAGGGCGCCGTCGACGTGGACGAACCGCCGGCTCGCGCCGATCCCCGCGGCGTCGAGACAGGCGAGGGCTACGCCGATGTCGTCGTGGGCTCCCTTCATGGTCGTGCCGCACGTGAGCGCGACGATGACCGAGCCGGCCCTCAGCCGTTCGAGGGCGTGCGCCAGGGCGGAGATGTCGAGGGCTCCGTCGGGATGACAGTCGACCGCGACGGCCTCCATGCCCAGGATCCGCGCCGCTTTGGGGATCGAGTAGTGCGCCTCCCGGCTGTAGAGCAGCGGTGCGCCCGGTCGGGCTTCACGCCCCAGGTAGAGCGCCCACAGGTTGCCTTCCGTGCCGCTCGCCCCCACCGCGCCCCAGTACTGCTGGCGGTCCTCGCACTGCCACAGGTCCATCAACCAGCCCACGGCCTGGCGTTCGAGTTCGCAGACCTCGGACGCGTAGTGCGAGCCCGAGTAGGGGTCGCCGAGGTTGTTGATGAGGAACCGGCCGAGGGGGGCGACGCACGCTGGAGGACCGGCGAGGTTGTACGGATAGCCGAGGTGGGTGGCGTGGGCCGCCCGCATCCGGTGCTCCGTCCGCCGGACCACCTCGGCGATCGCCGCCTCCGCCGGGCGGGACACCCGGCGGAGGGACGTGGTCGGAGGTGGCGCCGGTGTCAGCCGGCGGCCCGCACGACCGGTCGATGTGGGCACGACGCGTCACCCTTCGACGGTGAGCTCGGCCCGCATCCCTTGAGTGAAGTGCGGCGCTCCCCTTCCCTCGACGAAGGTCCCGTCGGCGCCTTGGTGGGTCCCGGCCGAGACGGGGCAGAAGACGAGGTAGTCGCCCGGGGTGAGGTCGGCGACGACGAGGCTGGAAGCACCGTGGGCGGGCACGAAGCCACCGGCGACATCTTCGACCTTGGTCTGGGCCTCCTCCTCGGGCAGGGCCAGCAACTCGTCCCAGCTGGCCGTGACGCCGGGGGCGCGGCGCACGATCACGAGCGCGTGAGCCTCGTGCCCCTGGTTGGTGACGAGCAGGCCGGTACGGCCGGCGGGCAGCGTGGCCGGCAGGCCGGTGAAGGTGTACTCGGTGGCCGACACCTGCAGCTTGTCGTCGAACGAGCAGTGGGCGAACACCCACGGATCGACCGTGCCCATGGCGGCGGTGAACTCGGGGCTCTCCAACGCCGAGGTGTCCGAGCCGCCGCTGGCCAGCGCCGACCGGGCGGCGGCGGTCATGGTGTGCAGCGGAACACCGATCTCGGCCGGGGCGGCGGCGTCGATGCTGTCGAGCAGCGGGGTGACGGTGGCGGGATCGGGCTCGCCGTTGAACGCGACCGTCACGTCCAGGTACGGCTGGCACACCGTCTGGGTGCCGGCCGCGCCGCCGGCCGCGCGTTCGATGGCGTTCGCCGACCCGGAAGTCGGCACGGGGGCCGGCGCCGGCGCGGCAGCGGTGGCGGGCGGCGCGCTCGAGGCGGCGTCGTCGTCGTCACTGCAGGCGGCGACCACGAGAGCGGCCGCACCCAGGACGGCGAGTGGCGCGAGGGCGCGCCGGGTCAGTCGTCGGGATGTCATGGTTCCTCCTCCGATTTCTTCCTGCGTGGGGTTGGTCCGGCCGGATCGCCGGATCAGGACGCCCGTTCGGGGCTCTAGGCCGTCATGGGCTGCTCCGCATCGTCCTGCTCGCCCGCGGCCGCGGCATCGGCCGAGTGGCGTATGCCCCCTGGCGTATTTCGCGCGCCCGGACCCGGATGCGCCCCTGCCCGGTATCGCGACCGTGGCGGAGCCGCGTTCACGACTCCGTTCACGTCGTTCGTCGGCCGCCACCGCTCGATCGACGAGGTGGGTGGGCTACTCGACCGCCACCGCCTCGTCACCCTCACCGGCCCCGGCGGGGTCGGCAAGACGCGCCTGGCGGTCGAGACGGCGCGCCGGCGGGAGGCCGCCTTCGCTGACGGCGCCACGTTCGTCGACCTGGCCCCCATCGACACTCCCACCCTGGTCGCCAGCGCGGTGGCCGCGGCTGCAGGTGTGCCCGAGGCCGGCGGCGCTCCCCTCGAAGACGTGGTGGCCAACGCCCTGGCCCACCGGCACCTGTTGATGCTCCTCGACAACTGCGAGCGCGTGCTGGACGCGTGTGCCGAGCTGGTGTATCGCCTGCTCGTCTCCTGCCCGCGCCTGGTCGTGCTGGCCACCAGCCGTTCGCCCCTGCGCGTCGAAGGGGAGCTCACCTGGTCGGTGCCGCCACTCTCGGTGCCGCCCGCCGGCGCCGACGATCCCGTGGGTGCGGTCCTGACCTCCGAGGCGGGCCAGCTGTTGGTGGAGCGCGCCCGCCTGGGCCGGCCCGACTTCGAGCTCTCGCCGGCCGACGCGGCGCCGGCCGCGACCATCTGTCGCCGCCTCGACGGGGTCCCGCTGGCCATCGAGCTGGCCGCCGGCCGCCTGCGCGCCCTGGGCGTGGCCGAGGTGGCAGCCGGGCTGGAGCACCGTTTCGGCCTGCTGTCGTCGGGTACCCGCACCCGTCCCGCCCGCCAGCAGACGCTCGCGGCCTCGATCGCCTGGAGCCACGACCTGTTGGGGGACGACGAACGGCGCCTGTTCCGGCGGCTGGCCGCGTTCGC
The DNA here is from genome assembly GCA_044871175.1 of Acidimicrobiales bacterium. Classification (GTDB taxonomy): domain Bacteria; phylum Actinomycetota; class Acidimicrobiia; order Acidimicrobiales; family Ilumatobacteraceae; genus JBIOZN01. The sequence goes on from JBIOZN010000550.1 coordinate 5,125, forward strand.
CGCCGGCTTCACCGTGGACGCGGCCGAAGCGGTGTGTGCCGGCGGCGAGCTCACCGCCGCCGACGTGCGGGCGCTGCTGGCCGAGCTGGTCGACCACTCGCTCGTGATGGTCGAGGAGCGCCCCGGCGGGCGGCGCTACCGGCTGCTGGAGAGCGTGCGCGCCTACGCCGGGCTGCGGCTGCGCGAATCCGGCGAGGACACGGTGGTGCGCGGTCGCCATCTCGACCACCTCCTCGCCCTGACCGGCCCGCTCGACCTCGTGATCGAGGGGAGCGAGCTGGAGGCGGCCAACCGCCGCATCGAGGCACTGCTCGACGACGTGCGCGCCGCCATCGAATGGAGCATGCGAGTGGGCCGTGCCGCCGACGGGCTCCGGCTGGCGGCCGCCCTGCGGGCGTTCTGGATCCACGCCAACCGCATCCAGGAGGGGCAGGGCTGGTTGCGGGTGCTGCTGGAGGCGACGGACGTCGAGGCCGCCGGCGCCGACGAGACGCCGCCCGCCGGTGGCCATCGCGGCGACCTCGCCGGGCGCGCCTCGGCCCTCCTGGCCGCCGCCCACCTGTGCCTGTACGCCAGCGATCCTGGCGGCCAGGCGCGCCTGGCCGACCAGGCCCTGACCCTGGCCGGCCGGCTGGGCGACGCGCCCTTCACCAGCCGGGCCCTGCTGTTCAGCGGCTGGGCCAAGGTGTTCCTCGATCCTCCGGCGGCGCGAGCGACGTTCGGCGCCGCCCGCCAGGCCGCCGAGGAGAACGGCGACCGCCGGGGCGTGGAGAACGCGTCGTGGGGCCTCGGGTGGACGGAGGCCACCAGCGGTGACCTCGAGGCGGCCCGAGCCGTGCTCATGAACGGCATCGGCATCGCCCGAGCCCGCCGCTCGCTGGGGTTGCGCTACGGCCTCACCATGCTCGGCTACGTCGACATCCTCCAGGCCCGCCTGGGCGCCGCCACCGCCGTGCTGGATGAGGCCGCGGAGTTGTTCGTGGGTGACGGCGACCGCTTCAACCGGGACCGCGCGAACACCTGGCAGGCGCTGGCGGCCATGCACCGCGGCCGGTACGGCGACGCCCGCCGCGGCTTCGACGAGGCCGTCGCCAGCGCCTCCGCCGTCGGCAACCCGGCCATGTTCGCCCCGCTGCACCTCGCCCTGCTGGAGCGCGCCATCGGCGACCACGAAGCGGCCGCCGTGCGGGGCCACGAGGCGCTGCCGGCGCTCCACCGGCTCGGCGTCCCGGCGTGGTTCGAGGTGCAGGCCCTGGTGTGCCTGGGCGACGCCGCCCTGGCCGGCGGCGGGGCGCCGGAGGCCGCCGAAGGGCACTGGCGGGACGCCGCCGCGCTGGCCGCCGCCAGCGGCAACCCCCTGGCTCGCACGGTGGCCGAGATGGGCCGTGCTCGCGGTGCTCGCGCCGCGGGTGACAACGAGCGGGCCCGCAGCCATCTGGACACGGCGCTGCGGTGCGCCGCCGGCGCCGGCTACCGCATCGGCGCCATCGATGCGCTCGAGGCGCTGGCGGTGCTCGTCGCCGCCGACGACCCCAAGGCGACGCTTCCCGCCGCCGATGACGCACCCGCCGCGGCCACGTTCCTCGCCGCCGTCGATGCGGAGCGCGCTCGGACGGGCTACGTGCGCTTCCCGGTCGACATCCCGGCGTACCGCGCCTCTCGGGCGACGCTCGCTGAGGCCGCGCCGCCGCCACTGTTGTCCTTGGACACCGCGGTGGCCCTCGCCGTGCACGGCTGCCGGGCGGAGGCCCGGCCGTCGCGGGGCTGGGAGCGCCTCACCGCCGCCGAGCGGCGCGTGGCCGAGCTCGTCGGTGAGGGGCTCACCAACCCCGAGATCGGCGCGCGCTTGTTCATCTCCCGCCGCACCGTGCAGGTGCACCTGTCGCGCGTGTTCGCCAAGATGGGCGTCACGCGACGCACCGAGCTGGCCGCCGCCGTCCACGAGCGACGCCTGGTGGCGCGGTGAGCGGCGCTGGGGCCATCCGACCGCCGCTGTCCTCCTTCGTCGGACGGGCGGGCGCGGTGGCCACCGTCCGGGAGCTGCTCGGCCGCCATCGGCGGGTGACGCTCACCGGGGCCGGCGGCTGCGGCAAGACACGTCTGGCCGTCGAGATCGCCGCCGGGCTGCAGCATGAGTTCGCCGGCAACGTCGCCTTCGTCGACCTGGCCCCCCTCGGGTCACCCGCGCTCGTCGCCGGCGTCCTCGCCGCCGCGACCGGCGTGCACGACGCCGGCGGCGCCCCCCTGCTGGACGTGCTGGCGGGTGCCCTGGCCGAGCGCCCCCTCCTGGTGCTGGCCGACAACTGCGAACGGGTGGCCGCCGCGTGCGGGGCGTTGTTCGGCCACCTGCTCGAGCGGTGCCCGCGCCTCGTCGTGCTGGCCACCAGCCGCCGATCCTTGGGCCACCGGCGGGAGGTCACCTGGCGCGTGCCGTCCCTGACCCTGCCTGCGGCGGACGGATCCGACCTGGAGATCTCCGAGGCCGGGCGCCTCCTGCTCGACCGCGCCGCCCTGGCCTCCCCCGGGTTCACCCTGGTGGACGCCGAGCGGCCCGCCGCCGCCCTCGTCTGCCGGCGCCTCGACGGCATCCCCCTGGCCATCGAGCTGGCCGCCGGCCGCCTGCGGGCCCTGGACGTCGACGAGCTCGCCCGCGGCCTCGACGACCGGTTCCGTCTCCTGGCTCGCGGCTCCCGGGCGGCGCCGCCGCGCCAGCGCACCCTCGAAGCGTCCATCGCGTGGAGCCACGACCTGCTCACGAGCGAGGAACGGGTGCTGTTCCGCCGTCTGGGGGTGTTCGCCGCCGGGTTCACGCCGGGTGACGTCTCGGCGGTGTGCCGCGACGCCGAGCTCGCCCCGGCGTCCGTGCCGCGGGTTCTCGAGGGACTGGCCGACGCCTGCCTCCTGCAGGTCGAGGCGTCCTCGTACCGGATGTTCGAGTCGGTCCGTGCGTTCGCCCGCCTGCGGCTGGCCGCATCCGGCGAGGAGGAGCGGTTGCGCCACCGTCACCTCGACCACCTGCTCGCCGTGACGGCCGAGTTCAACCGGGAGGCCGACGGCCCCGGGCTCGACTGCGCCGGCGATCGGGCCGAGCCGCTCATCGACGACTTCCGGGGTGCACTCGACTGGGCCCTGCGGCGCGGGCGGATCGCCGACGGCCTGCGCCTGGCCGCCGATCTGCGCCTCTTCTGGGTCGCCCAGAGTCGCAACCAGGAGGGTCAGCGCTGGCTCGGCGCGCTGATCGCCGCCGACGCCAGGGCCGCCGGGGACGACGGGTCGGCCGGCGCCGGCGATCGAGCCGCGGCCGACGCCAGGGCCGCCGAGGACGACGTCCGGGCCCGCACGCGAGCGCGGCTGGCGGCCGGCGAGCTGTGCTTCTACGCGCGCGACCCCCAGGGCCAGGCGGCGTGGGCGGCGGAGGCGCTGGCCGACGCTCGACGGGTCGGCGACCGGCCGCTGGAAGCGTGGGCGCTCGTGCTCGCCGGATGGGCCGACGTGTACGCCGCGCCGGACCGGGCGCGCCGCGCCCTCTCGGCCGGGCGGGAAGCGGCCCAGGCCGCCGGTGACCCGCAGTTGGTCGAGTTCGCCTCGTACGGCCTCGGTACCGTCGAGGTCACCACCGGGCGGTTCGACGCCGGCCGGGCGGCGCTGGCGACCGGCATCGCCATCGCCCGCACCAGCCGCCAGCTCGACCTGCAGTACGGCCTCGGCCTGCTCGGCTACGCCGACGTCCTCCAGGGACGGCTGGCATCGGCCGGCGCTCTCCTGCACGAAGCCACCGCCTCCCTGGGAGGCGGCTTCGACCGGGTGCACCTCGACATGACGGCCACCTGGCTGGCCGTCGCCCAGCTGCACCGCGGCGAGTACGTCGAGGCGCGGGTGCGCCTCGACGATGCCATCGCCAGTGCCCGGGCGGGGGGCAGTCCGGGCACGTTCGCCCTGCTGCACCTCGGCCTGCTGGAACGGGCCCTCGGGCACCACCAGGCGGCCCGCGACACCCTGGCACCAATCCTCGAACCCGTCGACGCGTTCGGGCCGTGGTTCGCGGTGCAGGCGCGGGTGAGCCTGGCCGACGCCGCACTGGCCACGGGTGACCGCCGTGCCGCCGCCTCGCACTGCCGGGCGGCGGTGGGCCGCGCCGAGCGCAGCGGCCATCGCCTGGCGCGGGTGGTGGCGGCGCTCGGCATGGCGCGGCTGGCGGCCGCCGACGGCGACCTGGATCGGGCGCAGGCGTTGCGACGGGGGGCGCTGCGGACGGCCGCCGCCAGCGGGTTCCGCCTCGGCGCCATCGACGCCCTCGATGCGCTGGCCGCGGCGAACGGTGACCGCGCCCTGCGGACGGCGGTCGACGGCGAACGGGCCCGCAGTGGCTACGTGCGCTTCCCCGTCGACGGGCCCAGCCACCGGCCGATCGGGCAGGAGTCGGCCCGTGGCCGGGCGCTCGGGTTCCACGAAGCAGTCGCCCTCGCCCTGCGGACCGAACCCCGTCCCGAGCGGCCCGTGTGGGGGTGGGAGAGCCTGACGCCGGCCGAGGCACGAGTGGCGACGCTGGTGGCCCGGGGCCTCACCAACCCCGAGATCGGCGAGCGCCTGCTCATCTCGCCGCGCACCGTGCAGGCGCACCTGTCCCATGTCTACGGCAAGGTCGGTGTCGACAGCAGGGTCGAGGTGGTGGCCGCCATCGCCGGGGGCAGCCTGGCTCGAGCGGCGACCCGCGACGCTTGACAGCGGCCCGCGTCGCTCCAACGATCAGCCGCATCTGCGACACCGCACCGGGGAGGGCAGGAGTGACCAAGAGCGTGAGCGAGCTGGTGGCCGAGGCCAAGGCCAAGATCGAGAACATCGACCCTGACGCGGTCGAGGCCGAGCTGCAGTCGGGTGACGCCATCGTGGTCGACCTGCGCGAGCCCGAGGAGCTGACCGAGACCGGCCGCATCCCCGACGCCATCCACGTGCCGCGCGGCATGCTCGAGTTCCGCGCCGACCCGACGAGCCCCTACCACCAGGAGCCGTTGGATCCCTCCAAGCGCGTCATCCTCCACTGCGCCGGTGGCGGGCGTTCGGCGCTCGGCGCCGCCGCCCTCCAGGCGATGGGGTACACGAACGTGGCCCACCTCGAGGGCGGCTTCACGGCATGGAAGGCGGCCGGCAAACCGGTCGAAGGTGGTCCGGGCGTCACTCCCTGACATCCCGGAACCACCACTGAGGGTAGGGACGGCCGTCGCCGGCCACATAGGCCGTCCGCATCTTCTTCGCCGCGACGTGCACCGCGCCCGAGGATCACTGATCGCTGGCGCGACCCGTTGATACCGGACAGGGGGACCAGATCGTCGACATCGACTTCCCCGCGGCGGGCGAGGACGCCTTGGCGTCCATCACGTACCAGGGGGAGCGGAACTTCGCGGTGTGGTCGATCGATGACCAGCTGACACGCCTGGGCCTGCTGGTCAACGAGATCGGCTCGTATTCGGGCACCGTCCTGGTGCAGGCGTCCACCTTCCAGGGGACGGCCAGCGTCCTCCAGGTGGAAGCCGACGGGCCGTGGACAATCACGCTCAACCCCGAGAGCGCGGCCCGAACCTTCGACACCTCGGTCGAGGGCACGGGCGACGACGTAGTGAGCTACACCGGCACTCCGAAGCCCGCCGCCATCAGCCACGACGGCTCAGGCAACTTGCCGTGACCGCTCACGGGGGCCGCTTCCCTGACCTGCTCGTGAACGAGATCGGGGTCTACAACGGCCAGGTGGCGGTCCGCACCGCCGGGATCATCGAGGTCAAGGCCGACGGACACTGGACGATCAGCGTCGGCTGATTCCTGGGGCGCCCCCGGCAGGATTCGAACCTGCGACCGTGTCGTTAGAAGCGACCTGCTCTGATCCGGCTGAGCTACGGGGGCGGGCGAGCCGAGCCTAGGCGGGGCGCCAGGACGTGAACTGATCCCGCCGGGCGGCGGCCTGACTGCGCTTGTGTGACGGTTCTCGTGGAGGGGTCACGAAAAGCGTCACGCAGGCGAGGTCGCGGCGCCGAGACGGGCGAGTCCCTCGTGCCAGAAGCTCACCGCCTCATCGACGTCGAGCTTCGGACGCCACGGGAGCGACGCTCCGAAGGGCTCGTTCCAGAACCCGCCCGCGGCCACGAACGGCGCCGGGTCGAACGGGCCGAGGTAGAGGTACGGCTCCGGGTGCTGGCGATCGCCGGGTGAGGCGCCCACGTTGCACTGGCGTACGACGATGGCGAGGTCGAAGTGCTCGGGCCACAACTGGGCGATGCTCGGGTTGTCGGCCGCGGTGTCAGCGCGCACACGGGCCAGCCCGGCGTCGGCGAGAGCGAACCAGTCGGCCAGCAGCGTCGCCTCGGCCGGGTCGACGATGAGGGCGAAGTCGGCGTCGGCGGGCGTGGCCGCCGGATAGAGATCGTGCCAATGGCCGAGGTCGACCTCGGCGGCCGCGGCCGCCGCGCCCAACGTCGTCAACTCGTGGCGGGAGGCGCTGCCGCCCTGCTCCACGACGAGCTCGACGCCGTCCAGCCGCAGCCGATCCGGCGCGTCACCGAACGGCGGGGTGGTGAACCCACCGGGCGCGGCCCGCAGTCCGATGCGGCCGGTGGCGGCCTGGAGGGCCGTGGACAGCACGTGCTCGGCGACGGCGTGGAGCGCCTGGCGCGTGGCGACGAGGTTGGTGGCGTGGGACATGCGCCCGCCATGCAACACCATCCACGATCAGGCCCCGACCGGGACGCGTACGAGCACCTCGTAGTGCGCTGGCCCCCGCCCGAGATGGCTGGCGACCAGCGTCACCTCGGTGACCGGGAAGCGGGCGGCCACCGGCGTGCCCACGAGATCGCCGATGCCGGCCGTGGTGGTGCGGGCGAGCGTCACGTGGCCGCGGAACCGGCGGTCCTCGGGGGGCTCGCCCACCGCGGCGGTGCACTCCACCACCGCTGTCGCCAGCTCGTCGAGCCCCTTCACCGGCACCATCAGCACCCCGCGCCCCAGGCGGCGCACCGCCGGCCCGAGCTCGGCCTCCGCGGGCGCCGCCCGCAACGCGTCCAGCGCCGCCGCCGCCGCCTCCGGTTCGGCGCGGCCGAGGAAGCGCAGCGTTACGTGCCACTGCTCGGTGGCCGTCCAGCGCACGCCGGCCCGCTCGGGCCGCGGGAGGGCGGCCAGCAGGGCGACCACCGGCGGCGGCGGCCAGGCGGCGACGAACAGCCGCATGGACAACCCCGGTTCGCGGGTCAGTACACCGGCGCGGGCATGGCGAGCAGCCGCTGGCGGAGCAGGTCGAGGGCAGTGATCACCGAGAACTGGCGCATCTGCTCGCGATCGCCGGGCAGGCGCACGTGGCGGTGCTCCACCGTCTCGCCCAGGGCCAGGCCGACGAACAACGTGCCGACGGGCTGGCCCTCCTGCTCGTCGGGGCCGGCCACGCCGGTGAGGGCGAGCCCCACGTCGGCGCCGAGCACCCGCCGGGCGCCGAGGGCCATCTGCTCGGCCGCCGGGCCGCACACCACCGGTCCAGGGCGCACGCCGAGCACCTCGAACTTCACCTCGCTCGCGTAGGAGACGACCGCGCCCCGCACCACCTGCGACGCCCCCGCCCCGTCGGTGAGCCGAGCGGTGACCAGCCCCCCCGTGACGGACTCGGCCAGCCCGATGGTGAGGCCCCGCTCCAACAGCAGGGCGACGACCACCGACTCCATCGTGTCGTCGTCGACCCCGAACACGGTGGTGCCACAGACCGCTCGCACCTCGGCCTCCCAGTGGTCGAGCAGGGTGTCGGCGGTGGCCGGGTCGGCGGCCTTGGCCGTCAGGCGCACCTTGAGGCCCTCCCAGCCGCTGGCCAGGAAAGCGAGCGTGGGATTGCCGACGGCATCGAGCCGGGCGATGACGTCGTCGAGCTTCTCGTTGAGCCCGCTCTCGCTGTCGCCCCACGTGCGCAGCACCCGGCTGCGGATCACGGCCTCGTCCCCCGAGCGCCGGCGCAGATCGGGCAGCACCGCTTCGGCCACCATCCCGCGCATCTCGTGGGGCACGCCCGGGACCGCGTAGATCACTTTGTCGCCCACCGGGCACAGCAGCCCGGGGGCCGTGCCCCGGGGGTTCGGTATGACAGTGGCGCCCTCGGGCACCATGGCCTGGCGCAGGTTGTTCTCAGGCATGCTGCGCCCGCGGCTACCGAACATGGCCCGGATGGTGTCGGCTATCGCCGGGTCGAACCGCAACTCGACCCCCATGAGCGCGGCGAGGGCGTCACGGGTGAGGTCGTCGTGGGTGGGGCCGAGCCCGCCGCACACGATGACGGCGTCGGCGCACGACAGGGTGTGGGCCAGCTCGTCGGTGAGGCGGGCCAGGTTGTCGCCCACCTTGGACTGGTGCAGCGAGTCGATCCCGGCCAGGGCCAGCTGCTGGCCGATCCAGGACGAGTTGGTGTCGACGATCTGCCCGAGCAGCAGTTCGGTCCCGACGGCGACGACGTCGCAGCGCAAGCTCATCGGCGGGCGAACCTACCCGCCGGCGCCCCTCGTCGAACGCGAGCCGGGGCGCCAGCGCACGGGCAGGTGCTTGATGCCGTTCTGGAAGTTCGACTGCAGCCGCTCGGCCGGTCCTACGAGTTCCAATCCCTCCAGCCGGGCCACCACCTCGCCCACCAGTGCTCGCATCTGCACCCGGGCCAGGTGGGCGCCCAGGCAGAAATGGGGCCCGAAGCCGAAGCTCACGTGGTCGTTGGGTGAACGGGTGAGGTCGACACGGTCGGGGTCGGCGAACACCGTCTCGTCCCGGTTGGCCGAGGCGTGGTAGACGACCACCTTGTCGCCGGCGGCGATGGCGTGGCCGGCGATCTCGGTGTCGACCGTGGCGGTGCGGCGGAAGTGGATGACCGGCGGCCACACCCGCAGGCACTCCTCCACCGCCGGCCCGATGAGCGTCGGGTCACGCCGGAGGCGCTCGAGCTGGTCGGGGTGGGTGAGCAGGGTGTACAGGGCGCCGGGGATCCCGTTGCGCAGCGTCTCGTTGCCGGCCACCGCGAACAGGAAGAACATGTTCTCCAGCTCCTCGTCGCTGATCCCCGGCTGGCCCGCCTCGGCGGGGGCGTGGAGCAGGATCGAGAACACGTCGTCGCCCGGGCGGGCCCGCCGCTCGGCCGCCAGGACGTGGGCGTAGGCGAACATGTCCACCAGGGCGGCGCGCGAGCGGGGGTCGACGGGCGGCGCGCCGGCAGCGGGCACCGGGCGCGGGGGCCGGGCGGCCAGGGCGGCGGCCGCCATCGGTGACGCGGTGGCCGGGTCGAAGGCGTCGCTCACCGCGTACTCGGCGTCCTGGTAGCCGATGACGCGGTTGCTCCAGTCGTACAGCAGCAGCCGGTCCTCCACCGGCATGCCCATGACCTCCGCCAGGGTGACGAGGGGCAGGTCGGCGGCGACGTGCGCCAGGTCGGCCTCGCCCTCGTCGGCGACGGCGGCGACGAGCGCAGCGGCACGGGCCCGGATGGTGGCCTCCAGGCGGGCGACGGCGACGGGCGTGAAGCTGCGGGCGATGAGGCCGCGCAGCCGGGTGTGCTCGGGCGGGTCGAGGTTGAGCAGCATCCGGCGCACGAAGGCGAGGTCGGCGGGCGTGGCGGGGTCGCGGATCTGGGTGGCGCCCAGCTGGGACGAGAAGCGCGCGGGGTCGCGGAGAACGGCCTTGACGTCGGCGTGGCGCAGCACCGCCCAGTAGCCGCGGCCCGCCGGGTACCCGAGCACGGCCTTCTCCTCCACCCAGGTCACGGGGGCCGTCCGGCGCAGTCGGGCGAAGGCGGCGTAGGGGACGCCGTGGGCGTAGGTGCGGGGATCGAAGATGTCGGCCCCGGGGTCGGTTTCGACGGTCGGCACGGGCGTGACGTTCACGCGCGGGCCGCCCACAGGTAGCGGGCCCCGCTGACGAGGGCGAGCACGACGGCCAGCCAGAGCGCCACCTCCCAGAGCCAGGTGGCGTCGGTGGCGGTGAGGGGCAGCAGGGCGAAGCCCACCGCCGCCTGCTGGGCGAGCGTCTTGGCCTTGCCGCCCCGGCTGGCGGGCAGCGACACCCCCTGGCGGCCGGCGACCGTGCGGTACAGCGTGATCACCAGCTCCCGGGCGGCGATGAGGGCCACCGGGAGCCACCAGAACACGTCCTGGCCGACCAGGGCGAACATGGCCCCGAGGATCAACACCTTGTCGGCCAGCGGGTCCAGGAAGGCACCCGAGCGGGTCGTGCCCCGGCGGCGGGCGATGAAGCCGTCCACCCCGTCGGACACGCACAGCAGGAACCACACCACGAACGCCGGCCAGCTGCCCTGCTGGCCGTCGATCAGGCCGAACATGACGGGCGCGACGAGCACGCGCGTCACCGTCACCGTGTTGGCGATGGTGATGATGGCGTTGGGGTTGTGCTCGGCGGGGGTGACGGCCACGGCGCTGCCCCCCGCCCTCAGGTGCGCTCGGCGACGAGGTCGGGGCCCCGGGCGTCGACCACCCGAACGGCGTGCAGGGCGCCGACGGCCAAGTCGGCGGGCACGTGCACGATCCCGTCGATCTCGGGGGCCTCGCGGTGGGTGCGCCCCTCGCCGGGCGCGTCGACGAGGACCTCCACGGTGGCGCCGATGAGCGCGTCGCGGCGGGCCGCGGTGATGGCGTCCTGCCGCTCCCGCAGCTCGGAGAGGCGCTCAGCCACCAGGGCGGCGGGCACGTGGCCGTCGAGGCCGGCCGCGTAGGTGCCCTCCTCGGCGGAGTAGGCGAACAAGCCGCACCAGTCGAGCTGGGCGGCGTCCAGGAACGCGAGCAGGGCGTCGTGGTCGGCCTCGGTCTCGCCCGGGTAGCCGACGATGAAGTTGGAACGGAACGCGGCGTCGGGCTGGGCTCGGCGGATGGACTCGATACGCCGCAGGAAGCGGTCGCCGTCGCCCCAGCGGCGCATGGCGCGCAGCAGCGGACGGGACACGTGCTGCAGCGACAGGTCGTAGTAGGGCACGCCGGTGGCGCCGATGGCGTCCGCCAGGGCGTCGGTGAGGTCGGACGGGTACAGGTAGAGCAGCCGGGTGCGGACGGTGCGGGCGGCCACGGCCTCGACCAGCGGGACGACGGCGCCCAGGCCCAGCTCGGGCCGGTCGGCCCCGTAGCGGGCCAGGTCTTGGGCCACCAGCACGATCTCGGGCGCACCCAGGGCGTCGACCTCTTCGAGGATCGCCTCCGGGGTGCGGCTGCGCTGGGGGCCCCGGAAGCTGGGAATGGCGCAGAACCCGCAGGTGCGGTCGCAGCCCTCGGCCACCTTCACGTACGCCCACGGCCCGGTGGCGGGCGGGCGGGGCAGGTTCAGCAGGTCGAAGGCGGGCACGGCCGCTGGACGGCGGCCGCTGAAGCTGACGGGCACGCCGAACCCGGCGACGGCGTCGACCTCGGGCAGGGCGGCGGCCAGCTCGGCGCCGTAGCGCTCGGCCAGGCAACCGGTCACGACCAGGCGGGCGTCGGGCCGGCGGGCCTCGGCCAGCGCGAGGATCGTGTCGATCGACTCCTGGCGCGCCTCTTCGATGAAGGCGCAGGTATTGACGACCACCAGGTCGGCGTCGCCGGCCTCGGCGGTGGGCCGGTAGCCGCCGGCCACCAGCGTGCCGGCCAGCTTGTCGGAGTCGACCGCGTTCTTCGGGCAGCCGAGGGTCTCGATGAAGTAGCGCCCCGGCACGGCCTGCCACCCTACCGGCCGCCCGCCTTCCCGAGCGTTGGGACACTTTTCGCGCACATGCGACGCGAAAGTGACCCAACGCCTTCCGTCAGCCGGAGAGGCCGTCGAGCTCTTCGGGGGTCATGAGCACGGCGCGGGCCTTGGACCCCTCGGACGGGCCGACGACGCCGCGCTGCTCGAGCAGGTCCATGATGCGCCCGGCCCGGGCGAACCCGATGCGCAGCTTGCGCTGCAGCATGGACGTCGACCCCAGCTGGCTGCGCACCACCAGCTCCATGGCCTGGCGCACCAGGGACTCGTCATCCTCGTCCTCGCCGCCCCCGGCGGTGATGTCGTCCAGCCCGGCACCGCCCACCGGGCTGGCGGCACCGTCGAGGTCGACCACCGCCGTCGGCTCCTCGGGCCCCACCTGGCGGCGCCAGTGGGCGACGACCTTGCGCACCTCCTCCTCGCTCACCCAGGCCCCCTGGATGCGCTGGGGGACGTTGGTGGTGCCGGGCAGCAGCAGCATGTCGCCCCGGCCCACCAGGCGCTCGGCGCCGGCCTGGTCGAGGATGACCCGGCTGTCGGTGAGGCTGGACACGGCGAACGCGATGCGGGCGGGGATGTTGGCCTTGATCACTCCGGTGATGACGTTCACGCTCGGCCGCTGGGTGGCGACGATGAGATGGATGCCCACGGCCCGGGCCTTCTGGGCGATACGGGTGATCGAGTCCTCCACGTCCCGGGCGGCCACCATCATGAGGTCGTTGAGCTCGTCCACCACGACCACGATGAACGGCAGGCGCTCGTAGGTGACGGTAGAGCCGGGCTCGCTCGTCAGCTCGCCCCGGTCGTAGGCCGCGTTGTACCCCGTGACGTCGCGGAAGCCGACCTCGGCCAGCAGGTCGTAGCGCCGCTCCATCTCCCGCACGGCCCAGGCCAGGGCGTTGGCCGCCTTCTTGGGATCGGTGACGGGCTGGGTGAGCAGGTGAGGGAGGCGCTGGTACTGGCCCATCTCGACCTGCTTGGGGTCGACGAGGATGAGCCGCACCTGGTCGGGCGTCGACCGCATGAGGATCGACGTGAGGATGCAGTTGATGCCGCTCGACTTGCCCGAGCCGGTGGCGCCGGCGATGAGCAGGTGGGGCGTGGTGGCCAGGTGCATGATGACGCCCCGCCCGGCGATGTCCTTGCCGATGGCGACCTCGAGCGGGTGGGTGGCCGCCTTGGCCTCGGCCCCGGCCAGGATGTCGCCCAGGCTGACGGGCAGGCGGGTCGAGTTGGGCACCTCGACGCCGATGGCCGAGCGCCCGGGGATGGGGGCCAGGATGCGGACGTCGATGGCGGCCAGGGCGTAGGCGATGTCGCGGTGCAGGCTGGTGACCCGGGCGACCTTGACGCCGGGGCCGAGCTCGAGCTCGTAGCGGGTGACGGTGGGCCCGACCGTCATGCCCACCAGGCGGGTCTCGACGCCGTGGCTGGCCAGCGACGCCTCCAGCACCCGCCCCCGGGCCTCGATCTCGGCCCGGTCGACCTGCTGGCTGCCGGTGCGGGCCAGGAGGTTGGCCGCAGGGAGCTTCCACGGGCTGGGCCGGGCGGCGGGGCCGAGGTCGAGGGTGGCCTGCTCGGGCAGGAGGCCGTCTCGGGCGGCACGGTCGCCGTTGCCGGCGAGCGGCAGGGGCGGGGGCAGCCGGCGCGGCGGTTGCCCGTCGGGCGCGGTGGGATCGACGTCGTCGCCGCCGTCGTACAGCACCGGCGCCGGGGGCGGCAGCGGCAGCCCGCCGGCGTCGACGCCCGAGTCGACGCCGACGCCGCGCCGTTCGCTGGTCAGCGTGCTCATGTCCGAGGCCAGCCGCTTCAGCCGGCCGATGCTGGGGCGCACGCCGCTGCGCGCCTTGGTGGCCGCCCCGCCGAGCACGACCTTCAACGACTGCTCGGTGAGCAGCAGCACGCCCACCACGGTGGCGCCCACCAGCACGAGCGTGGCGCCCACCGGCGACAGCAGCGCCTGCAGGGGCTCGGCCACCAGCGAGCCGAGCCAGCCACCGGCGTCGTCGACGTCGCCGTAGGTGGGCAGGACCTCGTCGGTGCCGGCGGCGACGTGCAGCAGCCCCGTGACCCCGGCGGTGATGAGCAGGCCCCCGAGCACCAGCCGGGCGCGGTGCTGGCTGGTGCGGTCGCGGATGAGGGCGATGCCGATGGCGGCCAGGGCGAAGGGGGCGAGGTAGCGGGCCCCACCCACCAGCCCGGCGAGCAGGCCGGCCAGCCCCCGGCCGAGGATGCCGGCGAAGTCGGCGTAGATGCCGAGGGCGGCCAGGAGGGCGACGACCACCAGCACGACACCGGCGATGTCGTCCTCGTGGCCGCCGATCGCCTGGCGGAACCACGACGGGCCGCTGCGGGTCCGCGCCGGCGCGCGCCGGGACGCGCCGGACCGCTTCTGGACCTTGGCCACGTCCGTCAAGCTACCGCCGCGCCCTCGGCCGACCCGAGCACATCATCGCGGTCGGCGCGATGCGTTTCCTGCGCTCGGCCAGTCTGAAGGCCCATGAGCCAATCCACTCCCGCGTCCACCCCGACCTCGCCCCCGCCCGCCACGACGGTCACGAACATCGGCGTGGCCATGTTCACCGTCGCCGACCAGGACGCCGCCCTGGCCTTCTACACCGAGAAGCTCGGCTTCGAGGTGCGCGCCGACACCCGCTTCGGTGAGCACGACGAGGCGCGCTGGCTCGAGGTGGCTCCGCCCGGGTCGCGCGCCCGGCTGGCGCTGAACCCGCCGATGGGCGGCCAGCCCGGGGGCGGCGCCATCGGCGTGGAGACCGCCGACGTGCTCGGCGAGCACGCCCGCTTGCGCGCGCTGGGCGGCGTCGACGTGGATCCCGAGCCCATGCGCGCCCCCGGTGCCCCCCTGATGTTCATGCTGCGGGACCCCGACGGCAACCACGTGGTGGTGGTGGAGGCTCCGCCCGCCGCCGAGTGACCCCCCACCGCACCGGCGTCAGGGCTGGGGGGCGACCGAGACCAGGTCTCCCGCGGGCGAGTACAGGACGTTGAGCACGCCGCCGCGCGGCGAGCGTGACTTGAGGGCCCACACCAGCCCGGCGTCGCCGGTGGGGACGAGGGCGAGGGCGGTGACGGTGGCACCGGGGAAACGCTCCTCGGTCTGGCGCACGAGCGCCGGGGCCACGGTGCGGTCGACGCCCTCGAGGGTGAACGGCACGGCGGTGGCGGGGCCGGGCTCGCCCGGGGCCTGCAGCGTGCCGCCGGCGAAGAAGTAGGCAACCTCGGTGGTGTCGTCGAGGGCCACGAACAGGGTCACCCCGTCGACGTTGGCGTTGATCTCGGTGTAGCGCTGCGGCCCGCCCCGGGTCGCCTCCACCGCGGCGATGGCGGGGGCGACGGCGTCGACGGCCAGGGCGGTCGTCGTCGCCGTCGCCGTCGCCGTCGCCACGGTTGTCGCCGCACCTCCCCGGTCGTCACCGGAACAGGTGGTGAGGACGGCGAGCGCAACCACCACGAGGGCGAGGCGCCCGACCACGGACGTCAGGGTGCGACGGTGGCCGCGGCCGGTTCGTGAGCGGCGCGGAAGAGCACCCGGTCGAGCACGACGAACTTGGCCACCCAGAGCGCACCGAAGGCGGCGAGATTGCCCACGTTGGCGACCACGGGCGATGACCAGTGTGCGTCCAGGGCGGCCACCGTCACGGTGGACAGCGCCAGCCCCAGCAGGGCCATGGCCCAGAAGACGACGCCCTGGCGCCCCATCCGGGCGCGCCCGTTCACCTTCCACACCCACGTGCGGTTGAGCAGGAACGAGGGGATGCACGACAGCGACACGGCGGCCACGTTGGCCGCCGCCGGGCGCCATCCCAGCCCGTGCACGAACACGGTGAGCAGCACCTGGGTGACGACGACGGCGTTGGCCGACACCGCGCAGTAGCGCGCGTGCTTGGTGCGCAGCAGGACCCCCGCCCACTCGAGCAACCGTCGCCTCACCGCCGCCAGGCTACGGCCGCGGTCAGGCTTCCATGACGACGGGGACGATCATGGGACGGCGGCGGGTGCGCTCGGACACGAACCGTCCGGCCGCCCGGCGCACCTCGCGCTCGAGCTGCTCGACGTCACGGGTCCCGGCCGTCACCGCGTGCTCCACGGTGCGCTGCACGAGGTCGGCGGCCTCGTCGAGCAGGTCGTCGGCCTCGGGCGCGTACACCCACCCCCGCGTGATCACCTCGGGGCCCGAGATCACCTTGCCCGTCTCCACGTCGATGGCCACGATGACGACGACCACCCCCTCTTCGGCCAGCACCTTGCGGTCGCGCAGCACGCCCGTGCCGACGTCGCCCACGATCCCGTCGACGTAGAGGTACCCCGCCGGCACCCGCCCGGCCACGCTGGCGCCCTCGGAGGTGAGCTCGACCACGTCGCCGTCGTCGCACACGAGGATGTGATCGCTCGCCACGCCCATCGTGCGGGCCAAGCGGGCGTGGGCCATCAGGTGCCGGTACTCGCCGTGCACGGGCACGAACCACTCCGGCCGGGCGATGGACAGCAGCATCTTCAGCTCGTCGGCCTGGGCGTGGCCGGTGGCGTGCACGTCGGCCAGCCCCGAGTGCACGACCTCGGCCCCCAGGCGCAACAGCCCGTCGATCACCCGGTTGACGTTGAACTCGTTGCCCGGGATGGCGTGGCTGGACAGGATCACGGTGTCGGTGTCGGTGACCTTCAGCCACCGGCTCTCCCCCGCGGCCATGAGCGACAGCGCCGACATGGGCTCGCCCTGGCTGCCCGTGGAGATCACGCACACACGCCCAGGCTCCATGTCGGCCACCGCCTCGATGTCGACCAGGCGGTCGTCGGGGATGTGCAGCAGCCCGAGGTCGCGGGCCAGGCGCACGTTCTTGCGCATCGACAGCCCGAGCGTGACCACCACGCGGCCGGCGCCGATGGCGGCGTCGGCGATCTGCTGGATGCGGTGGATGTGGCTGGCGAAGCTGGCGGTGATGATGCGCCGGCCGGCGTGGCGGCGGAACAACCCCTCGAGCACGTCGCCCACCGCCCGCTCCGACGGCGAATGCCCGGCCTCCTCGGCATTGGTGGAGTCGGACAGGAGCAGCCGGACGCCCTCCTCGCCCGCCACCGCCCCGATGCGGCCGAGGTCGGTGAGGCGGCCGTCCACCGGCGTGAGGTCGAGCTTGAAGTCGCCCGAGTGGAGGATGACGCCCTGGGCGGTGTGCAGGGCGGTGGCGAACCCGTGGGGCACAGAGTGGGTGACGGGGATGAACTCGACGTCGAAGGGCCCGATGCGCCGGCGCTCGCCGTCGCGCACCGCCACCAGTTCGGTGCGCCCGAGCAGGCCGGCCTCCTCGATCCGGTTGCGGGCCAGCCCGAGGGTGAGGGCCGAGCCGAAGATGGGGAAGCGGCACGAACGCAGCAGGTACGACAGGCCGCCGACGTGGTCCTCGTGGCCGTGGGTGGCGACGCAGCCGACGATGCGGGCGGCGTTGTCGTGCAGGTAACGGAAGTCGGGCAGCACCAGGTCGATGCCGTGCATGTCGACGTCGGGGAACATGAGCCCGCAGTCGAGGAGCAGCAGGGCGCCGTCCTGCTCGAACACCATGCAGTTGCGGCCGATCTCCCCCAGGCCGCCGAGGAAACTGACCCGCACAGGGGCACCACGACGCGGCGGCGCGCCGGCCGGCGACGGTGGGGGCAGCGGGGTCAACGTGACCGGGCCGGCAACGGGGGCGTCGGCAACGGGAGCAGCGGCAACGGGAGCAGCGGCAACCGGAGCAGCGGCAACCGGAGCAGCGGCAACCGGAGCAGCGGCAACCGGAGCGTCATCGGGCGCATGGCAACGGGAGCGTGGTCAACGGCAGCGCAGTTCAACGGGCGCTGGCCCGAGCCGCCACGAGGTCGTCCCACACCTGCCGGGCTCGGTCGGCCAGCCCCGGCGGCTCGGGGCCCATGGGCAGGCGGCAGTGCCCGGCCGGCAGGTCGAGCACCGTGCGCAGCAGGCACTTGGTGGGCACGGGGTTGGGGGCGTCGTCACCGGTCTCGTAGCCGAAGCTGGGCAGCAGCCGGGCGTTCACGCGGCGGGCCCCGTCGAGGTCGCCCTTGGTGACGAGGGCGAACAGCTCCTGGTGGTCCTCGGCCGTCCAGTGGGTGGCCACGCCGACGACACCGACCGCGCCCACGGCCAGCAAGGGCAGGGTCATCGAGTCGTCGCCCGAGTAGCACTCGAAACCGGGTGCCTCGACGAGCACCCGGGCCGTCTCTCCCGGGTTGCCGGCGGCGTCCTTGAGGGCGACCACGTTGGGCACCTCGCGGGCCAGGCGCACGAGCGTGGACGAGGCGATCTTGCGCCCCGTGCGCACGGGGATGTCGTAGATCATGACGGGCAGGTGGGTGGCGGCGGCCACCGCCCGGAAGTGGGCCTCGAGCCCGGCCTGGCTGGGCCGGTTGTAGTAGGGGCCGACGGCCAGGATCCCGGCCACACCCAACCCGGACGCCTGGTCGGTGAGGTGCACGCTGTGGCGCGTGTCGTTGCTGCCGGCACCGGCGACCACCGGGATGGTGACCGCCTCGGCCACGGCCGCCCACAAGGACAGCTTCTCGTCGTCGGTGAGCGTGGGCGCCTCGCCGGTGGTGCCGGCCACCACCAGGCCGTCGTTGCCGTGCGCCTCCAACCATCGCGCCAGCGCGACGGCGCCGTCGATGTCGAGGGCCCCCTCGGCGTCGAAGGGCGTGATCATGGCGGTGAGCACGCCGCCGAACCGTCCGGTCATGGGTCGCGACGCTAGTCGCCGGTCCCGCCCCGCCCGGTCTTCGCCGCATTCCCGCTCGCGTGACCACCGCGTTGACCTGGTCAACGGAATGGTCACGCCGGCGAGGGCGCGACCTCAGCTGGCGGCGGCGGAGGGGACGATCGGGTCGGGCGGGGCGCCCTGGTCGAGGGCGAAGGCGGTGTACTCCTCACCGGTGTCGGCCCAATCCTCGAACTGGATCACGCCCAGCTCGGTGAACCGCGAGCGCAGCCAGGCGTCGCCGGCGTCGAGCAGGCCCAGCTTCTTGCAGTTGGGCACGATCTTGGAGAACAGCATCTGCTGGAACACGGTGCGGAGAGGGTCGTTCAGCACCAGGGGCACCACGTCGCGCGGGTTCACACCCATGCGCTCCCACACTTCCTGCTGCAGGAACCGGTCCCGCATGCGCACGGCCGCCTCGAAGGCGAACTCCTGGCGCTCGCGGATCTCGGCCTGGTTCATGCCGGCGTACACCTCCTTCAGACTGAGCACGCCGAAGGCGACGTGGCGCGCCTCGTCGGCCATCACGTAGCGCAGCAGCTGCTTGAGCAGCGGCTCGCCGGTCATCTGGTGCATGAAGCCGAAGGCGGCCAGGGCCAGCCCCTCCACCATCACCTGCATGCCGAGGTAGGTCATGTCCCAGCGGCTGTCGTTGACGATGTCGTCCAACAGCATGCGCAGGTGGGCGTTGATCTGGTAGCCGCCGCCCAGCTTCTCGTCCACGTAGCGGGAGAACACCTCGACATGGCGCGCCTCGTCCACCACCTGGGTGGAGGCGTAGAGCTTGGCGTCGTACCACGGCACCGTCTCGGTGATCTTGGCCGTGCACAGCAGCGCGCCCTGCTCGCCGTGGAGGAATTGCGACAGCGTCCAGCGCCGCCCCTCCATGCCGAACTCGAGCCATTCACGATCGCTCCACGAGTCGACCACCGTGCCGGCGTAGTGCGACGGGTCGATCCCGATGGCGGTCTGGTCGGCGGCGATGACCGCCTCGAAGTCGACGTCGGTGTCCCACGGCAGGTCGGTGGTGCCGTTCCACTGCCCCGTCTTGGCCTTCTCGTACAGCTTGCGGAGGGCGGGGCGGGCGAGGGAGTAATCCCACGTGAAGATGGCGTCGGCGTTGTCGGCCACGGCGTGGGTGACCTCGTCGACGTCGGTGTTGGCGACGGCGAGGATCGCTTCGATGTCGTTGACATCGTCGCGACCGATCATGTCGACCGTGGTCTTGTCGGGGGCGGCGGACACGGGGGATTACCTCCGGGAAAGGGCAGGAGCGGGTTCGGCGGGAAAGGCGGGCAGCACGAAGTCGTGTACGAACGCAATGGCCGAGGCGGATTCGGCCAGGTTGACGTGGCGGGAGGGCACGAGGAAGTACGAGGTGACGAGGCGGGACAGCCACTCGGCCAGGCGGTCGGAGCCGTCCTCGCCGAGATACGGCGCAAACCACGGGCGCAGGAAGGCGGCGGCGGTATCGATGATGCGGGGCAGCCCGTCGACGGTGAGGTCGCCCGCCACTTCACCGGGCACCGAGGCGAGCATCACCCGCAGGTGCTCGTCGGCCTGCAGGGCCCGGGTCGCCTCCACGACGGCGGTGACGACGAGGTCCTCGTAGCCCTCGGCCTCCGACAGGTGCGCCGTGAGCTCGACGAAGAAACGCTCGTGCGAGCGCGCGCGCAGCGCCTCGAACAGGATCTCTTTACCGCCCGGGAAGAGGCGGTACAGCGTGGCTCGGGAGCAGCCGGCGGCGACGGCGATGTCGTCCACGGTGACCTTGGCGCGCCCCCAGCGTTCACACAGGTCCTTGGCGGCGTCCAGGACGCGGTCTTCCACGCTCACGCCTGAGACGGTGACACGGAATCTGTCTCAGTGTCAATGGGCCGGCGGCCCCACGCCGCTCTGTGGAGAGTTGGGGTCGTCCTGCGATCTCAACCCTCCACAAACGCTATGTCTCGGGCAGCGAGTAGTCCTCGAACTGCGTGCGCAGGTCCTTCTTGGAGAACTTCCCCGTCGAGGTCTTGGGCACCTCCTCGATGAACACGACGTCGTCGGGCAGCTGCCACTTGGCCAGGCGGGGGCGCAGGAAGTCGAGCACCTCCTCGCCGGTCAGCTCCTCGTCCGACTTCACCACGACGCAGGCGAGGGGGCGCTCGGCCCAACGCGGGTGGGGCACGCCGATCACCGCCGCTTCGGCGATCTTGGGGTGGCCCATGAGCTCGTTCTCGATGTCGACCGAGCTGATCCACTCGCCGCCCGACTTGATCAGGTCCTTGGTGCGGTCGACCAGGCGGATGTAGCCCTCGGGGTCGACGGTGGCGACGTCGCCGGTGCGCAGCCAGCCGTCGTCGGTGAAGGAGTCGCGCCGGTCGTCGTTGTAGTACTCGCCGGTGACCCACGGTCCCCGCACCTGCAGCTCGCCGCTGGCGGTGCCGTCCCAGGGCAGAGGCGCGTACGACTCGGGGTCGACCACACGGAAATCGATTCCCGGGGCGATGATCCCGACCGTCGCCCGCAGGTCGGCCTTGGCGTCCTCGTCGAGGTGCTCGAGGTTGCTCTTGATCATCGCCACCGACGCGACGGGGTTGGTCTCGGTCATCCCCCACGCCTGCCTGATGGGCATACCGATGGTGGTGCGGTAGCGCTCGGACAGCGCCCGGGGCACGGCCGACCCGCCGGCCACGATGGCGCGCAGCGCCGAGACGTCCTTGCCCTCGAGCTCGGGCAGCACGCCCATCCAGATGGTGGGCACGCCCGCCGCCAGGGTGACGCCCTGCTCGACGATCAGCCGGGCGATCGCCGGGGCCGAGAGGTCGGGCCCCGGCATCACGAGCCCGGCGCCGGCGGCCACCGCCGCATGCGGCAGTCCCCACGAGTTGGCGTGGAACATGGGCACGACGGGCAGCACGACATCGTGCTGGCTGACGCCCAGGGCGTCGACCTGCATCACCATCATCGTGTGCAGGTAGCAGGACCGGTGGCTGTAGGCGACGCCCTTGGGGTGCCCGGTGGTGCCGCTCGTGTAGCACATGGCCGCCGCCTGCCACTCGTCGGCCACCGAGAACTCCACCGGTCCGGCCGCCGCCAGCAGCTCCTCGTATTCGTGCACCTCGACGTGCCCGGGGGCCTCGGGCACGTCCCCCTTGCCGTCGTCCATGAGGACGAGATGGCGCACCGTCTTCATCTCGCCCAGCAGGGGCACGAGGATCGCCGCCAGCGACCGGTCGCAGAACACGACCTCGTCGCCCGCGTGGTTGGCGATGTAGACGATCTGTTCGGGGAACAGGCGGATGTTCAGGGTGTGCAGCACCCGGCCCGTGCACGGCGCGGCGAAGTAGAGCTCGAGGTGGCGCGCCGTGTTCCAGGCGAAGGTGGCGACGCGGCCGTCGCCGGAGATCTCGAGGGCGTCGAGCACGCCCCCCAACCGGCGCGTCCGGTCGGCCCAGACGCCGTAGGTGGTCTCGTCGAGCCCGTCGGCGGTGGCGGTGACCACCCGCCGGGACGGGAACAATCGCTCGGCCCGCTCGAAGAACGGAACGAGGGTGAGCGGGGTGTCCTGCATGCTGCCGCGCATGCGCGCAGGGTAGGCGGCCCGCCCCGCCGGCCGCCACGGCCCTTCGGGCGAGAAGTTGGGTAGCCGATGGTCCCGAGCGTGCGCTCCGGGTGCGACATTTCCGACGGTGCCCCGGCGTGGCGCTCCGGTACGGTCGCCCCAGTGAGCCAGGCCGCCGTCGCCCGCCCGCCGGTCGACCGGCGGCGGCTCACCGCGCTGCTGGTGCCCATCGCCTTGGTGACCGTGTCGGCCAACGTGGGCTCGGTGCTCATGCCGACCCTGATCGACCAGCATCCCGAGGCCGTCATCGCCCTCAACAGCGCCAACCGCAACCTCTTGCTGGCCATCGGGGCCGACATCGGCGCGCTGGCGTTCTTCGGCATCGGGTTCGCGCGGCTGTTCCTGCCCGACCCCCTCTTCTACATACTCGGGCGGGACTTCGGCGAGCGGGGCAAGGCGTGGCTCGGCCGCCAGCCGGGCGGCGTCCCGGCCACGGTGCGCTGGGTCGAGCGGGCCTTCGCCCGGGCCGACTGGCTGGCCGTGCTCGTGATGCCCAACAACGTCGTGTGCCTGCTGGCGGGGATGCGGGCCATGCCCTGGCGGCTGTTCCTCGTGCTCAACGCGATCGGCACGGCGGGGCGGCTCACATTGCTGTGGTTCCTGGGGAAGGCCTTCGAGGACGAGTTGAAGGCGATCGTCGACTTCGTCGCCCGCTACCAGTGGTGGATGGTGGGTGCCTTCCTCGCCTTCAGCGTCATCCAGAGCACCGTGCAGGCGAGCCGGGCCCAGGAGCGCCTGGGCGATGAATGAGATCACCGAGCGGGGCCTCGCCGTGGTCACCGGCGCGTCGAGCGGCATCGGCGCCGCCACCGCCCGGCGCCTGGCCGCCGAGGGGTTCTCGGTGGTGGTGGGCGCCCGGCGGGCCGACAAGCTGGCCGAGGTGGCCGAGCCCATCGGGGCGCGGGCGCTGCCGTTGGACGTCACCGACGTGGGCTCGGTGGGACGCTTCGTCGCCGCCGCCACCGAGGACGGCCCGGTGCGGGTGCTGGTGAACAACGCCGGTGGGGCGCTGGGGCTCGACCCGTTCGAGCTGGCCGACCTCGACAAGTGGCGGTGGATGTACGAGGCCAACGTGCTCGGGGCGGTGTGGGTGACCCAAGGGTTGCTCGGCGCGCTGGAGGAGAGCGGCGATGGCCACGTGGTGCTGGTCGGGTCGATCGCCGGCTTCCAGCCCTACCCTGGCGGCGCGGGCTACAACGCCGCCAAGGCGGCGGCCAAGGCGGCCTTCGAGGTGTTGCGGATGGAACTGCTGGGCCGGCCCCTGCGGGTCACCCAGGTCGACCCCGGCATGGTGGAGACCGAGTTCTCGCTGGTGCGCTTCGGCGGAGAGGCCGAGCGGGCGGCCAAGGTGTACGAGGGGGTCACGCCCCTCACCGCCGACGACGTGGCCGAGTGCATCACCTGGGCCGTCACCCGGCCCAGCCACGTCGACATCGACCAGATCGTGGTGCGCCCCCGCGACCAGGCGTCGGCCACCATGGTCCACCGCCACCGCCGCTGAGGCCCGCCCGAGGCACTCGGCGACGTGAGGGCCCGTCGGGTCAGAGGCCGAGGAGGGCGTCGAGGCCGACGGTGAGGCCCGGGTGATGGGCGATGCGCTTGCAGGCCAGGAGCACACCGGGGGTGAACGACGTGCGGTCGTAGCTGTCGTGGCGCAGGGTGAGGCTCTGGCCGGTGGTGCCCAGCAGCACCTCCTGATGGGCCACGAGCCCCCGCAGCCGCACCGAGTGCACGTGGATGCCGCCCTCGGCCACGCCGCCCCGCGCGCCGGGCAGAGCCTCGTGCCGGGTCGGGTCGGGGCCCCACTCCCCCGACGCCGCCGCCATCCGCTTGGCCGTCAACAGGGCCGTGCCCGAGGGCGCGTCGGCCTTGGCGTCGTGGTGGAGCTCGACCACCTCGGCGGTCTCGAACCAGGGCGCCGCCAGCTCGGCGAAGCGCATGAGCAGCACGGCCCCGATGGCGAAGTTGGGGGCGACCAGGCAGTTCGACCGCGAAAACGCCGTCCGCCAGCCGGCCAGGTCGTCCTCCCCCAGGCCGGTGGTGCCGACGACGGCGTGGATTCCGTGGTCGGCACACCAGGGCACGACGGCGCGTGCACCCGCGGGCGCGCTCACCTCGACCATGACGTCGAGCGCCGCCGGGTCGAGCTCACCCGTGTCCCGGGCGACCGCGACGCCCTCGACCTCGCCGCCTCCCCGCGCCACGCCGGCCGCCAGCTCGAGTTCGGGATCGGCGGCCACGGCGGCAGCCACGACTCGCCCCAGGCGGCCCGTCGCGCCGCTGACACCCACCCGGATGGCCACGGGCGGCGACGCTACCCGTCAGGGCCGGAGCAGCTCCTTGACCGTGTCACGGTCACCCGGGACGATCGTGCCCGTCGGGGATGTGGTGACCTCGCCGGCGGTACCGAAAGCGGACAAGTCGTACGTGATCTCGCGGGAGTAGGGGGCCCCCTTGTACTGGGCGTCGACGGTCATGGTGACGCGGCGGACGAGGTTGTCGCCGTCCACCCAGACGTCGACCGGCATCGTGGTGACGCCCAGTTCCTTCCAGCGTTCGAGGTCGCCCGGCTTTCCGTGGAGCCGGGCGTACTCCTCCACGTCGATCGGCGCCGCGAAATGGGTCGTGGCCATGCCGTCGAGGTCCTCGGGCCCCACCTCCCGCACCTCGCCGCCGACGGCCGCCAGGTACGACAGGTAGCTGTCGGCATCGACGCCGGCCGAGCTGTCGTCGTCGTCGTCCATCTCCGCCGCGCCCATCTCGTACCAGGTCTGCTCGTCCTCGCTGGCCCAGACGGTGGTGCCGTCGCTGAGGACGTGCACGGTGTCGTAGGTGATCCCCCCGTACTCGCCGCCCTCGTACACGTCGTAGGCCCCGGAACCGAAGTCACCGACGCCGTCCACCGTGAGGGTGGCGTGGATGTCGCCCCAGTGGATGGTGACGGTCTCGGCCACGGTGAACGAGCTCTGCCTGCGGGTGGTGTCGCCGGCATCGCGCAGCCGCTGCACGGCGGTGCTGGTGTCCGGGCCGGTAGCCGAGGGAGCGGTGAGCGAACCGTCGCCGCCGCCGCACCCGGCGAAGGCGACGCCGGCGAGCACGGTGGCCCCCACGGTGAGGCCGAGCGAGAGACGGGTCATGCCGGCTCGGACGCCACCGACGCCACCCGCGGTTCCGCCTCCGACAGGCACGCGCTTCCGGCCCCGGCCGTCACGCCACCCGGGCGAGCAGCGACTTGCGCGCCACCGGGCCCACCACCGCCAGCGCCCGGCGGCCCCGCAGCACCCCGGCGGCCGCCGCCACGACGTCGTCGGGCGTGACCGCTCGGTAGCGCGCGATCTGGGCATCCACCGGGCGCAGCCGCCCGAGGGTGCTGAGCTGGCTGGCGTGGCGGCTCATGCGGCTGGCGGGGTCCTCGAGCCCGAGCACGAAGCTGCCGGTGAGATAGCCCACGGCCACCGCGTGCTCTTCGGGCGTGACCCCATGGCTGACGAAGCGCTCGAGCTCGGCGTCCACCAGGTCGAGCACCTCCTCCACGTGGCGGGGGGCGGTGCCGGCGTACACCGTGAAGGCGCCGGCATCCCGGTAGCCGGCGGGCGCCGAGAACACGCTGTAGGCCAGGCCTCGGCGGTCGCGGATCTCGTCGAACAGCCGGCTCGACATGCCGCCGCCGAGGATGTGGTTGGCGACGTCGAGCGCCTCCCGGTGGGGGTCGTCACGGGCCACGCCCCGCCAGCCCCACGCCAAGTGGACCTGCTCGGTGCGGCGGCGTTCGACCGTGAGGGGCCGCAGCCCGTCCGTGGGCGCCGAGCGGACCGGGACGGGGTCCGCCGAGTCGCCGTCGCCGTCGCCGCCGCCCCCGGCGCCCTCGAAGGAGAAGCGACGTTCCACCTCGGCCACCACCCGGTCGTGGTCACACGCCCCGGCGACCGCCACCACCAGGTTGGCCGGCCGGTACCAGCGGGCGTGGAAGGCCCGGATGGCCTCGGGCGCGAGCGCGGCCACCGTGGTGCGCTCGCCGGCGGTCTCCCGCCCGAGCGGGTGGCCAGGGAACACGGCTTCGTAAAGCAACGTGTGGACGTGGTCGTCGGGCGTGTCGGCGTCCATCGAGAGCTCCTCGAGGATCACCTGGCGCTCGGCCTCCACGTCGGCGTCGCGCAGCGCCGGGTGGCAGAGCACGTCGCCCAGCAGCTCGAGCCCGAGCGACAGCGACTTTGCGGGCAGGCGTGTGTAGTAGGCGGTGTACTCCTTGGCGGTGAAGGCGTTCATCTCCCCGCCGACCCGGTCGACGGCGTCGGCGATGGCGCGCGCCGAGCGGTCCTCGGTGCCCTTGAACAGGAGGTGCTCGAGGAAGTGGGAGACGCCGGCGTGGTCGTCGGGCTCGTCCCGGGCGCCGACCCCCACCCAGACGCCGGCGGCCACCGACCGCGCCTCGGGCATGCGTTCGGTCACCGCCGGCGGCGCCGCCCGCCCTCGCGGCGGCTCCGGTCGCCCTCGCTCCGGCCGGGCCGGTCGTCGCCGCCCCCGCCGCTGGGCCCGAGGTCGCCATAGGTGCGGCGGGCCTC
>JBIOZN010000551.1:0-9176 GCA_044871175.1 Acidimicrobiales bacterium
CCCACGCTGGTGACGGTGACGCAGCCGGCGCCGAGCCGCGTGACCCTGGTGCACGGCATCCCCGGGCCGGCGGTGGACGTCTATCTCAACGGCAACCTGGCCCTGGCCGGCTTCGAGGCGGGCACGACCGCTGGCCCGCTCATCCTGAGCGCGAACGTCGAGGTCACCGTGTTCGCTGCCGGCGCCGACCCCGGGTCGGCGCCGCCCGTCATCGCGGCCACCCCCGTCACGGTGCCCCCCGACGCCGACATCACCCTCATCGCCCATCTCGACCCCACCGGCACGCCCACGGTGACGGCCTTCACCAATGACCTGTCGTCGCCGGGGGTGGGCCACGCCCGCTTGGCCGTGCGCCACACCGCGGCCGCCGGCCCTGTCGACGTCTGCGTGGACGGCACCGTGGCCAACACCACGCCGCTCGCCAACGGCGACGAGTTCGTCGCCGTGCTGCCGGCCGGGCCGCACGACGTGGTCGTCGTGGCGACCGGCGTCGGCTGCGGCGGTACGCCGTTGCTCGGGCCTGCGACCGTCGACCTGGCCGCCGGCAACTTCTACGAGGCCTACGCCATCGGCAGCAGCCTCGTCACGCCGGGCACCCTCGACCTGCTCCTGCTCGGGCCGACGCCCACGGCCAAGGAGTTCACGCCCGTCACCCCGACCCGCATCGCCGATACCCGCGACGGCACCGGCGGCGTGGCGGTGGCCCGGCTCGTGCCCGGCGAGGTCCTGCGCGTGCACCCCGGTGGCCAGGGCGGCGTGCCCGGGTCGGGCGTGGGTGCGGTGGCCCTCAACGTCACCGCCGCCGCTCCCTCGGCCAACGGTTACCTGTCGGTGTACCCGTGCACGGCCACGCCTCCGGGCACGTCCAACGTCAACTACGTGGCCGGCCAGGTGGCCGAGCCCAACGCCGTGGTGGCCGCGGTCGAGCCGATCACCGGTGACGTGTGCATCACCGCCTTCGCCGAGACCGACGTCGTGGTCGACATCACCGGCTGGTTCGCGACGGGCAGCGGGTTCACCCCGCAGAACCCCGACCGCATCGCCGACACCCGTGACGCCACCGGCGTGCCCAAGGCCGTGCTCCAGCCCGGGCAGGTGCTGACGGTCAACGTCACCGACGAGCCCGGCATCGTGGCGGCGGCCCTCAACGTCACCGCCGCCAACACCACCGCCCGGGGCTATCTCACGGTGTACCCGTGCACGCCGACCGTGCCGTACTCGTCGAACGTGAACTACGAGCCCAACCAGGAGGGCTCGCCCAACGCCGTGCTGACCGCCCTCGACGCCGCGGGGCAGGTGTGCATCACCACCTACGCCCCGGTCGACGTGGTGGTCGACCTGGCCGGGACGTTCACCAGCGAGACGTCGTTCGTGGGCACCACGCCCGACCGCGTGGGCGACACCCGTGACGGCCACGGCGGCGTGCCCGTCGGCAAGCTCGCCCCCGGCTCGACCCTCGAGGTCCCCGTCGCCGGGCAAGACGGCGTACCCGCCACCGGCGTCAGCGCGGCGACGCTGAACGTCACCGCCACCGAGGCCGACGGCAACGGCTACCTCACCGTGTACCCGTGCGACGGGCCGGCGCCCTACGCCTCGAACGTCAACTACGTCACCACCGAGCTGGCCTCGCCCAACGCCGTCATCACCGGCCTGGGCACCGACGGCAAGGTGTGCATCACGAGCTACGCCCCCGTGCACGTCGTCGTCGACGTCACGGGCTACTTCGCCGCCTAGCCGGCGGCGGCCACGCAAGGGCAACGGGGGGCCGGGTGCATCGCCCGGCCCCCCGCCCGCGCCCGGTAGTGTCGCCCCGACCGTGAAGCGTGTCCCGTGAGGCCGCACGGCAGGAGACGAACGATGCCCCAACCCGAGCCGACGCTGGCCCCCGGGCGCGCCTTCGTGCCCCACAGCCAGGTGCTCGGCGCCGACGACGTCAGCCGGGCGCTCACCCGCATCGCCCACGAGATCGTCGAGCGCAACCGCGGCGCCCACAACCTGGTGATCGTGGGCCTGCAGCGGGGCGGGGTGTGGCTGGCCGACCGGCTCGTGGAGGTGCTCACGCGCATCGAGCCCCACGCCGCGGGCCCGCCCCTGCTGGGCCGCCTCGACGTCGCCTTCCACCGCGACGACCACGGCCTGCGCCCGGTGGTACCGGTGGCGCCCACCGACATCCCCGTCGACCTCACCGGCCGGGTGGTCGTCCTGGTCGACGACGTGCTCTACACCGGCCGCACGGTTCGGGCCGCCCTCGACGCCCTGCACGACCACGGCCGGCCCCGGGCCGTGCAGCTGGCGGTCATGGTCGACCGGGGCCACCGCGAGCTACCCATCCGGCCCGACTACGTGGGCAAGAACTTGCCCACCCGCGCCGACGAGTCGGTCGAGGTCCGCCCCGACGGCGTGTGGATCGGGGAACGGCGATGAGCCGCCACCTGCTGGCCGTGGGCGACCTCGGCGCCGAGGGCATCGTGGAGCTGCTCCACCTGGCCGACCACATGGACGAGGTCAACCGCCGCCCGATCCCCAAGGTGCCGGCGCTCCTGGGCAAGACGGTCGTGACGCTGTTCTTCGAGGACTCCACGCGCACCCGGCTGAGCTTCGAGGCGGCGGCCAAGCGCCTGTCGGCCGACACGATGACCTTCAGCGCGGGCACGTCGAGCGTGAAGAAGGGCGAGAGCCTGCGCGACACCATCGAGACCATCGAGGCCATGGGCATCGACGCCCTGGTGGTGCGCCACGCCTCGGCGGGGGTGCCCTGGCAGGTGGCTCGCTGGGTGGGGCCGCGCGTGAGCGTGATCAACGCCGGCGACGGGTGGCACGAGCACCCCACCCAGGCGCTGCTCGACTGCGCCACCATCCGGGCCGAGCTGGGCCGGGAGCGGTTCGCCCAGCAGGGGTTCGAGGGGCTGCGGGTGGCCATCGTGGGCGACATCCTCCACAGCCGGGTGGCCCGCAGCGGGGTCGGTGCCCTCACCGCCCTGGGCGCCGACGTCACGCTGGTGGGACCGGGGACGCTGCTGCCGCCGACGATCGAGGGGTGGGCGGCCAAGGCCGGGTCGCTCACCACCAGCCACGACCTCGACGGCCTGCTGCCCACGCTCGACGTGTGCTACCTGCTGCGGGTGCAACTCGAGCGCCAGGGCGGCCCGGCGCCCCTGCCGTCATTGCGGGAGTACACCGCCGGCTACGGCCTCACCCCCGAGCGCGCCGCCCGCCTCCCCGAGCACGCACTCGTGATGCATCCCGGTCCCATGAACCGAGGGGTGGAGATCGCCGCCGAGGTGGCCGACCTCCCCCGGGCGGTCATCACCCAGCAGGTGGCCCACGGGGTGGCCGTGCGCATGGCCGTGCTCTACCGGTTGCTGGGCGCCGGCGTCTCCCTGGGCGGGGCCGATGGTTGACCTGGTCCTGCGAGGCGGCCGGCTGGCCGACGCCGGCGCCACGACGGTCCGCCGCGCCGACGTGGCCATCTCGGACGGCGCCATCGCGGCCGTCGGCGCCGACCTCGAGGTGCCCGCCGGCGCGCGGGTGCTCGACGCCGGCGGGTGCGTCGTCGCCCCTGGGCTGGTCGACCTGCACACCCACCTGCGTGAACCCGGCCGGGAGGACGCCGAGACGGTGGAGTCGGGCAGCCGGGCGGCCGCCCTCGGGGGTTTCACCGCCGTGGTCGCCATGCCCAACACCGAGCCCGCCATCGACGGTGTCGAGGTCGTGCGCGAGGTGCTCGCCCTGGGCGAGAAGGCGGGCCTGGTCGACGTGCGGGTGGCGGGCGCGATCACGGTGGCCCGGGCGGGGGAGCGGCTGGCCCCGATGGCCGAGATGGCAGCCGCCGGCGTGCGACTGTTCACCGACGACGGCACGGGGGTGGCCGACGGGGCGCTGATGCGGCGGGCGCTGGAGTACGCCCGCGGTCTCGGGGTGACGCTGGCCCAGCACTGCGAGGACCCCGTGCTGGCGGGCGGCGGCGCGATGCACGAGGGCGAGTGGTCGAGCCGGCTGGGATTGCCGGCCCAACCGCCCGAGGCCGAGGAGGTGATGGTGCTGCGCGACATCGCCCTCGCCCGGCGCACGGGAGGACGGGTCCACTTCCAGCACCTGTCCACCGCCCGCAGCGTGGCCGCGGTGCGCGCCGCCCGGGCCGAGGGCGTGGCCGTCACGGCCGAGGCCGCGCCCCACCACTTCACGTTGACGCACGCCGAGTGCGCCGGCTACGACCCGGTGTTCAAGGTCAACCCGCCGTTGCGCACCGACGCCGACGTGGCCGCCGTGGAGGCGGGCCTGGCCGACGGCACGCTGGACGCCATCGCCACCGACCACGCCCCGCACGCCCCGCATCTGAAAGAGCTGCCCTTCGACGAGGCGCCGCCTGGGATGCTCGGGCTGGAGACCGCGCTGGCCCTCGCCCTGGCCGAGCTCGACCTGCCCATCGAGGCCGTGCTGGCCCTGCTGTCGTGGCAGCCGGCGGTCATCGCCGGGCTCGGCCACCGGGCGGTGCAGCCGGGCGCGCCCGCCGATCTGTGCGTCATCGACCCCACGGTCACGTGGACGGTGGACCCGAGCGCGCTGGCGTCCAAGGCACGCAACACGCCCTACGCCGGCCGCACCCTCACCGGGCGCGTCCGGCACACGATCTTCCGGGGGGAGCCCGTGGTCGTCGACGCCCAGGCCCAGCGGTGACCGGCATCGGCCGCCGGCCGGGACGCCGGTCAGGGTGCACTTTGCTGCCCAAGGCAGGGATGTGCACCGTAGAGGTGCAGATTCCTGACCGAAGCGGCTCCGGAGGCCGGCGATGACGGCGCCGGCGGTGAGGGCGCCGGTGCGGGAGGCGTGGCTCGTGCTGGCCGACGGCACCACGTTCGAGGGCGAGGCCATCGGCGCCGACCCGCCCGGGGGCGTGGCGGCCGGCGAGGTGGTGTTCAACACCGTCCTGTCGGGCTACCAGGAGGTCATCACCGACCCCAGCTACGCCGGCCAGATCATCACCTTCACCTATCCCCACATCGGCAACTACGGCGTGAACGACCCCGACTCCGAGGCGCGGCGCCCGTTCTGCCGGGGCGTGATCGTGCGCGAGCTGGCCCGGCGCCGCTCGAGCTGGCGGGCCGAGGCCGACCTCGACGCGCTCCTGCGACGCTTCGACGTGCCCGGCATCGCCGGCGTCGACACCCGCCGCCTCACGCGGCACATACGCGACACCGGCGCCATGCCCGGCGCCTTCGGCACCGCCGACGAGGCGACCCTGAAGGAGGCGGCCACCCGCGAGTCGGGCACCGACGGCGTGGACCTGGTGGCCACCGTCTCCACCGCCGAGCCGTACCACGTGGAAGGCGCCCCCGGCCGGCGCATCGCCGCCCTCGACTACGGCATCAAGCGCACCATCCTGCGCCAGCTGTCCGCCCTGGGCACCGTCGAGGTCGTTCCTGCTGCAACTACCGCGGCCGACCTCCTCGAGAGACGGCCCGACGGCGTGTTCCTGTCCAACGGTCCCGGCGATCCCGCCGCCGTGCCCTACGCCGTCGAGGCCATCCGGGGCATCCTCGGCCAGGTGCCGGTGTTCGGGATCTGCCTCGGTCACCAGCTCCTGGGGCGCGCTCTCGGCGCCGGCACCGTCAAGCTGCCGTTCGGCCACCATGGCGGCAACCATCCCGTGCGCGACATCGCCACCGGCGCAGTCGAGATCACCAGCCAGAACCACAACTTCGCGGTCGCCGCCGACACCCTGCCCGCGGGTGTGGAGATGAGCCACGTCAACCTCAACGACGGCGTGTGCGAAGGCCTGGCGGCGCCGCACCTGCGGGCCTTCGGCGTGCAGTACCACCCCGAGGCCGGCCCCGGTCCCCACGACAGCCGCTACCTGTTCGCCCGGTTCGCCGAGGCGATGCGCTGATGCCGCGCCGCGACGACCTGGACACGATCCTCGTCATCGGCTCGGGGCCCATCGTCATCGGCCAGGCGTGCGAGTTCGACTACTCGGGCACCCAGGCGTGCCGGGTGCTGCGGGCCGAGGGCTTCCGCGTCGTGCTGGCCAACTCCAATCCGGCCACGATCATGACCGACCCCGACTTCGCCCACCGCACCTATGTCGAGCCCCTCACCCCCGACGTGCTCGAGCGCATCATCGCCGCCGAGCGGCCCGACGCCGTGCTGCCCACGCTGGGAGGGCAGACGGCCCTGAACCTGGCCATGGCCCTGCACGAGCGGGGCGTGATCGGCCACCCGGGCACGCCCGAGATGATCGGCGCCAACGCCGAGGCCATCGCCACCGCCGAGGACCGGGAACGGTTCAAGCAGGCCATGGTGGAGATCGGGCTGGGCGTGCCCACCAGCGCCACCGCCCACACCCTCGACGAGGCCATGACCGTCGTCGAGCACATCGGCCTGCCCGTCATCGTGCGCCCCGCCTACATCCTGGGCGGCACCGGCACCGGCATCGCCTCGACGCCCGAGGAGTTCCGCCGCATCGCCGCCGCCGGCCTCGACGCCTCGCCGGTGAGCGAGATCCTCATCGAGACCTCGATCAAGGGTTGGAAGGAGTTCGAGCTCGAGATCATGCGGGATCGGGCCGACAACTGCGTCGTCATCTGCTCGATCGAGAACGTCGACCCGATGGGCGTGCACACGGGTGACTCCATCACCGTCGCCCCCGCCCAGACGCTCACCGACGTCGAGTACCAGACCATGCGCGACGCCGCCTTCGCCTGCATCCGCCGGGTCGGCGTCGAGACGGGCGGCTCGAACGTGCAGTTCGCCGTGCACCCGGCCACCGGCGAACAGGTGATCATCGAGATGAACCCGCGGGTGTCGCGGTCGAGCGCGCTGGCGTCCAAGGCCACCGGGTTCCCTATCGCCAAGATCGCCGCCCGCCTGGCCGTCGGCTACACGCTGGACGAGATCCCCAACGACATCACCACCAAGACCCCGGCCAGCTTCGAGCCGGTCATCGACTACGTGGTCACCAAGGTCCCCCGGTGGGCGTTCGAGAAGCTCCCGGGCACCACCGGTGTGCTGGGCACGCAGATGCAGAGCGTGGGCGAAGCCATGGCCATCGGGCGCACCTTCCCCGAGAGCCTGCAGAAGGGGCTTCGCAGCCTGGAAACAGGCCGGTACGGCTTCGGTGCCGACCCCGGCGAGGCCGCCCACGACCACCTCGACGACGACGCCCTGCTGGCGGCGGTGGCCGTACCGACGCCCGAGCGCCCGTTCCAGTTGGAAGCGGCGCTGCGGCGCGGTATCGGCGTCGACACCCTGCACGCGGCCACCGCCATCGACCCCTGGTTCCTCGACCAGATGGCCCAGATCGTCGACGAGCGGGCGGTGCTGGCCGAGCGGGGCCTGGCCGGCATGGACCGGCGGGCGTGGCGGCGGGCCAAGCGCCTGGGGTTCAGCGACGCCCAGCTCGCCTGGTTGTGGGGCGCGAGCGACGATGAGGTGCGCGCCGCCCGCCTGGCCGCCGGCGTGCGCCCGACGTACAAGACGGTCGACACCTGCGCGGCCGAGTTCGAGGCGGCCACGCCGTACCACTACTCGACGTGGGAGGACGAAGACGAGGTCCGGCCGTCGGACCGGCCCAAGGTGGTGATCCTCGGGTCGGGGCCCAACCGCATCGGCCAGGGCATCGAGTTCGACTACTGCTGCGTGCACGCCAGCTTCGCCCTGCGCGACGCCGGGTTCGAGACGGTGATGGTGAACTGCAACCCCGAGACGGTGTCCACCGACTACGACACCTCCGACCGGTTGTACTTCGAGCCCCTCACCCACGAAGACGTGCTCAACGTGCTCGACGCCGAGCGCCCCGACGCCGTCGTCGTCGCCCTCGGCGGCCAGACGCCGCTGAAGCTGGCCGGCCGGTTGCCGGCGGCGCTGGTGGCCGGCACGGCTCCCGAGGCCATCGACGCGGCCGAGGACCGGGACCGCTGGAACCGGTTGTGCGCCGACCTGCAGATCCCCCAGCCGCCCGGCGGCACCGCCACCAGCCTGGAGGAGGCGTTCGCGGTGGTGGCTGCGGTCGGCTACCCGGTGCTGGTGCGCCCCAGTTACGTGCTGGGCGGGCGGGCGATGCGCATCGTCTACGACGGCGCCGGGCTCGAGGACGCCATGCGAGAGCTGCGGGCCTCGGGCTCGCTGGGCCGGGAGGGCGGGCTGTCGGCGTCACGGCCGGTGCTGATCGACCGCTTCCTGGAGGACGCCACCGAGGTCGACGTCGACGCCATCCGCGACGCCACCGGCGACGTCGTCATCGGCGGGGTGATGGAACACGTCGAAGAGGCCGGTGTGCACTCGGGCGACTCCGCCTGCGCCCTGCCGCCGCCCACGCTGCAGCCGTGGATCGTCGACGTCATGGAGGCCTACACCCGGGCCATCGCCGCCGCCCTCGACGTGCGCGGCCTGCTCAACGTGCAGTTCGCGGTGCGGGGCAACCAGGTGTTCGTGCTCGAGGCCAACCCGCGGGCCTCACGCACGGTGCCGTTCGTGGCCAAGGCCACCGGCGTGCCGCTGGCCAAGGTAGCGGCGCGGGTGATGGTGGGGGCGACGCTGGCCGAGCTGCGGGCCGAAGGGCTGCTGCGGGCGCCGGTCACCGGCCACGTGGCGGTGAAGGAGGCGGTGCTGCCGTTCAACCGCTTCCCCGAGGTCGACACCGCCCTCGGCCCCGAGATGCGCTCCACGGGCGAGGTCATGGGGATCGACGCCAGCTTCGGCCTGGCCTTCGCCAAGGCCCAGACGGCCGCCGGCACCCGGCTCCCCACGGAAGGGACGGTGTTCCTGTCGTTGGCCGACCGGGACAAGCCGGCGGGGCTGGTGGTGGCCCGCCGGCTGGGCGAGCTCGGGCTGTCCATCGCCGCCACCGAGGGCACGGCGCGCTACCTCGAACGGTTCGGGCTGCCGGTGGACGCCACCGTGTCCAAGATGTACGAGGGCACCGACACCACCGCCGTCGACCTCATGGCCGCCGGGAAGATCGCCCTCGTCGTCAACACCCCCTCGGGGCGAGGCCCCCGCGCCGACGGCTACCAGATCCGCCAGGCGGCCACCGTGCACCGGGTGAGCTGCCTCACCACGATCGCGGCGGCGTTGGCGGCGGTGGGCGGCATCGCCGAGCGCACCGGCCGCCCCCTCACGGTGCGCCCCCTCCAGGACTGGCACCAGTCCGGAGCCGCGCCCTGACGAGCGTCGGGGGG